>NZ_DATNJW010000272.1:0-6748 GCF_035603715.1 Mycobacterium sp.
GCATTCGCCGAGAAGCGGCCGGCCCGCTGGACCGGCACCTGAGCTCAGGCGGCCTGATCCTCCTCGGCGTCGGCGCTGTCCTCGGCGGTGACCGGCCCGGCCACCCCCGCCGCGGCGTCGGTGGTGGGGACCGGTGCCAGACCCGGTTCCGGGGTGCGCATCATCGCCGCGCGCGCGTCCAGCACGTGACCGATGAAGAAGTCGTACAGCAGGATGCCGGCGACGGCGCCGAACAGCGGGATGAACACCGGGATCCACCAGTAGTTGGTGGTCTGCCCGTAATCACCGGGCAGGGCCAATTTCCCCCAGCCCGCTAGCCACGCGAACACCCGCGGACCGAGTTCGCGGGCCGGGTTGAGCGCGTATCCGGCGTTGGTGCCATACGAGCAGCCGATCACCGCGATGATGAAGCCGATCAGCAGCGGCGCCAGGTTGCCGGCGGGCGCCTGGTTGCGGTTGTCGATCAACGCTGCGATCAGGACGACGAGGATCGCGGTACCGACGAGCTGGTCGACCACCGGCCCGAGGTAGCCGCCGTGGAAGTACTGGGCGGGAGAGGTCGCGAAAATTCCGTAGGTATCCATCGCATCCGCTCGGGCTATACCGGCGTCATGGGCCTCGATTGCGGGCCGATACACGGCGTAGACGGCCGCGGCTCCGCAGAAGGCGCCGACGATCTGAGCCACCCAGTACGGAATTACATTGCGCCAGTCGAATTTTCGTGCGACGGCGAAGGCCAGCGTCACCGCCGGATTGAAATGCGCACCGCTGATACCGCCGGAGACGTAAGCCGCCAGCATCACGGCGAACGCCCAGCCGAAGACGTTGATCAGCCAGTTGTCTGGGCCGAACGGAACGGTCTGCCGGCCGGAACCCGGCAGGCCGACGGTGTTCACCGCGCAGGTGCCGAGCCCGAGCAGCAACAGCACGAAGGTGCCGAAGAACTCGGCGAGCATGGCGCCCGCGATCCCGGCGCGGAGCCGGGTGAAGGTGGAATGTGTGGGCGATAGGTCTGCTGTGAAGGTCGTCAACGCGTTGTCCCCAACTCGCTCGTGGTTGCTTGGTCAACTACTGGCGAACTCGGACCGGGGTAACCCGCCGGTCCGCAGGCAAACGCCTTGGCTCTAGTGACATCGGCCACGGCGCGGTTGAAATGTGACGTCATCTAAACTGGCATGACACTTTGGACAAGCTTTGTAACGTGTGGACACCACAGAAAGTGCGAGCGTGAGTATTTCGCTACTTCTCGAGATGGCGAGTTCGAGCGATCCCGAGCGGACCGCCGTCGTCTCGGGGGACGTCCGGCTGACAACACAGCAGCTCAGCGATCTCGCCGATGGCGGCGCCGGCATCATCGCGAGTTCGGGGGCGTCGCACGTCGCCTACGTCGGCACCGGCGGCGCGATGCTTCCGCTGCTGATCTTCGCCTCGGCCCGGGCCGGGCAGACCTTCACCCCGATCAACTACCGGCTGTCCGCCGAGGGCATCAAGACGCTGATCGCCAGACTGCCCGATCCGCTGGTGGTGATCGACCGCCGCTACCTCGACGAGTTGGGTGGTCCGAAGGGTCTCGAAGGCTTGGCCAGGCAGGTCATCGTGTCCGACGACTTTCTGGTGCAGGCCCGCGACGCCGAACCGGCCGTGGAATTCGCCGACCCGGACTCGGTCGGCATCGTGCTGTTCACGTCGGGCACCACCTCGCAGCCCAAAGCCGTCGAGCTCACCCACAACAATCTGACCAGTTACGTCACGGGCACAGTCGAATTCGGGTCGGCCGAGCCGACCGATGCCGCGTTGATCTGCGTGCCGCCGTACCACATCGCGGGGGTCAGCGCGGCCCTGTCGAACCTGTACGCCGGCCGGAAGATGGTTTATCTGCCGATCTTCGATCCCGAGGAGTGGGTACGCCTGATCGATGCCGAGCACGTCACCAGCGCCACGGTGGTGCCGACGATGCTGGACCGCATCGTGACCGTGTTGGAGAGCACTCAGCATCGTCTGCCGTCGCTGCGCAACCTGGCCTACGGCGGGTCCAAGGTGCCGTTGCCGCTGGTTCGCAAGGCCTTGGAGCTGTTGCCGCACGTCGGTTTCGTCAACGCCTACGGCCTCACCGAAACCAGTTCGACGATCGCCGTGCTGACTCCCGACGACCACCGCGAGGCACAGGCCGCGGCCGACCCGGCGGTGGTCCGGCGGTTGGCGTCGGTTGGTCAGCCGGTCCCGAGCGTCGAGGTGCAGATTCGCGATGAGGGCGGTGCCGTGTTGCCGGCCGGGCAGACCGGCGAGCTGTTCGTGCGTGGTGAGCAGGTCTCGGGTCGCTACACCGGCATCGGCTCGGTGCTCGACGCCGACGGCTGGTTTCCGACCAAGGACATCGCCACCCTCGACCACGGCGGCTACCTGTTCATCGGCGGCCGTAGCGACGACACGATCATCCGCGGCGGCGAGAACATCGCGCCCGCTGAGCTGGAAGACGTGCTGGTTGAACACCCGCACGTGCGCGATGTCGCGGTGGTCGGCGTCGACGATCCGCAGTGGGGACAGGCGATCGTCGCGGTGGTCGTACCGGCCGTCGGCGCCGAGCCTGACCCCGAGGAATTGCGCGAACACGTCCGCAAAAGTTTGCGCGGGTCACGCACCCCTGACCGGGTAGTCTTTCGCGACGAGCTGCCCACCAACGCGACGGGCAAGGTGCTGCGCCGCGAAATCGTCGAAGAGCTTCGCGCCGCCCCGGCCGAGCAGTAACCGAACCGAGGATCGAGATCATGATCAAAAACGGAACCCGTTTGGCCAGCCAGGTTTGCGACACCCAGGTCATCGTCGTGCGCAGCGCAGACAGCTTGGATGATCTGCGTTGTGGTGGGGCGCCGATGGTGGAGTTGGGTGCTGAGCGTTCCGGTCAGCTGGATCCGGCATTCTCCGACGGCGCGGTGATGGGCAAGCGTTACGTGGACGAGGCCGGTGCCGAGGTGTTGGTCACCAAGGCCGGCGCGGGAACGTTGGCCGTCGGCCAGACCGCGCTGAGCCTCAAGGAGGCCAAGCCGCTACCGGCCAGCGACTAGTCCCGGCCGGGAACTCCGTTACGACGGACGAATTCCCTTGCCTTGACCAGGAATTCAAGCTGCTCGTAGACCTTGTGCAGTGGTTCGCTGCTGCGGGTGGATCGGCACAGGACGACGGCGCCTTCCAGCGTCGCGATCGACATCACCGCCAGCGAATCGGCGTCCGACTCAACGAAGCCGTCGGCGACGAACGCCCATGTCAGCGCCGTGCGCCAATGCGCGAAGATCCTCGCCGCTTCGGCGGACAACCGGACTTCGTCATCGGCCGAGCCGATCGCTGCGGCGACCACCGGGCAGCCGGCGTGAAAGTCGCTTTCCGCGAGCACACGTTCCCAGAAGTCGACGAACTGTCGAAGCAGAACCTTGGCACCGCGGCCGGCGGCGTCGTCGATGTCGGCCGTGATCGCATCCCCGGCGTATTGCAGCGCCTCGGCGAGAATCTGATTGCGGCCGTCTGGAAAGTGGTAGTACACCGAACCGCGCGGCGCACCGCTACGGGTCAGCACTTCGTCGATGGTCACGCCCGCGGCACCGCGTTCGCGCATCACCTCGGCGGCGCTGATCAGCATTCTGGTTCGGGTATCGCCGCGCTTGCGCGGCGCATGCGTCGCTAACGACATGGCGCTGTGTTCTCTCTACCCGGCGACCGTCAGGCCGCGGGGGTGTGGCGTAGCTGCGGCATCCGCCATTGGATCGTCCGCGGATTGAACCGCGCGGGCCGCAGCGTGCTGCGACGAAGCCCGGCCCACTCTCCGCTGAAGCGGTATCCGCCGACGTTGAGTTCGACGATCAGCATGATCTTCTCCTGCTGCCCCCATGCGCCGGATATGCCGACCCATGATTATGGGATAGACCATATAAGACTGGTGTCCAGCACGCAAACGCAAACGATCTCCGTTGCTGGATAGAGACCTAAAAGGCCAGTCTGGCGGCACTCGGCGAACACGTCCTTTCTGTCAACTTGATTAAGTTTTATGCCCTATTGCATATTCACGGTCGGTGCGCTTGACTCGGCGGATGACTGGCTCAACTGATGCACTTCCGCACCTGGAAACCGTGACGCTCGAGCGGGATGGTCACGTCCTGCTGATCGGGCTGAATCGACCGGACAAACGCAACGCCTTCAACCAGGCGATGCTCACCGACCTGTCCCGCGCCTACGGGCTGCTGGAGTCCGACGCATCGGTGCGCGCCGGCGTGCTGTACGCGCACGGCGAGCACTTCACCGGCGGCCTTGACCTGGTGGATGTCGGTCCCAACATCGCGTCCGGCGATCTCCCGTCGCCCGCCGACGGACGAGACCCGTGGCGCCTGGACGGTTCGTGGACCACGCCGCTGGTCGCTGCGGCGCACGGTTGGTGCATGACGCTGGGTATCGAACTGCTGCTGGCCGCCGACATACGCGTCGCGGCGGCGGACACCCGATTCGCCCAGCTCGAGGTTCAGCGTGGCATCTATCCGTTCGGCGGTGCGACGCTGCGGCTTCCCCGTGAGGGCGGCTGGGGCAACGCGATGCGCTGGTTGCTCACCGGCGACGAATTCGACGCCGCCGAGGCGCACCGCATCGGGCTGGTGCAGGAAGTCGCCGATGACGGCACCGCTGCGTTGTCGCGTGCGCGCAACATCGCGCAGACCATCGCCGAGCGCGCAGCACCGCTGGCCGTGCAGGCCACGCTGGCCTCGGCGCAGTTGGCCCGCGCGCAAGGCGATGGCGCTGCCATCGAGCGCCTGCGGCCCGACGTGGCGGCGCTGTTCGCCACCGCCGACGCCGCCGAAGGCGTGCAGTCGTTCATCGAGCGTCGCAAAGCCCAATTCCAGGGGCGCTAAAGCGCGTTAGGCTCAGCCCACGGCGATTGAAAGGCGTCAGCGATGGGCCACTACAAGAGCAATGTGCGCGACCTCGAGTTCAACCTCTTCGAAGTGCTGGCCTTGGACAAGGTGCTGGCCGACGACGCCTTCGGAGACCTCGATGGCGAATCGGTGCGAGAGATGCTTTCCGAGGCCGCCCGATTGGCCGAGGGGCCGGTCGCCGAGTCCTTCGCCGAAAGCGACCGCCACCCGCCGACGTTCGACCCCGACACCCACGTCGTCACGCTGCCCGAGCCCTTCAAGAAGTCACTGGACGCGTGGCGAGAAGGTGAATGGTTCCGGGTCGGGCTCGAAGAAGCGGTCGGCGGTGTACCCGCGCCGTCGATGGTGGCTTGGGCGGTCAACGAGTTCGTGCTCGGCGCCAACCCCGCCGTGTTCATGTTCCTGGCCGGGCCGTTTATGGGGAACATCCTCTACGGGATCGGCAATGAGCAGCAACGGCATTGGGCATCAATGGCGATCGATCGCAACTGGGGCGCGACCATGGTGCTCACCGAACCCGACGCCGGTTCCGATGTCGGCGCCGGCCGGACCAAGGCGACCGATCAGGGTGATGGCACCTGGCACATCGACGGCGTCAAGCGGTTCATCACCAGCGGTGACAGCGACGACGTCTTCGAGAACATCCTGCATCTGGTCCTGGCCCGGCCCGAGGGTGCGGGCCCGGGCACCAAGGGTCTGAGCCTGTTCGTGGTGCCCAAATTCCTGCTCGACCCGGAGACCGGTGAGCCGGGGGAGCGCAACGGAGTGTTCGTCACCGGGCTGGAACACAAGATGGGCCTGAAGGTTTCGGCCACCTGCGAACTGACCTTCGGGCAGCACGGAGTCCCGGCCACGGGATGGCTGGTCGGCGACAGCCACAACGGCATCGCGCAAATGTTCAAGGTCATCGAGTACGCCCGAATGATGGTGGGCACCAAGGCCATTGCGACATTATCGACGGGCTACCTGAATGCGTTGGACTACGCCAAGACTCGGATTCAGGGCGCCGACCTGACCCAGATGACCGACAAGACCGCGCCGCGGGTCACCATCATTCACCATCCCGACGTACGTCGGGCGCTGATGATGCAGAAGTCCTACGCCGAAGGCCTGCGAGCGCTTTATCTCTTCACCGCCGCCCACCAGGACGCGGCGGCAGCCGCCATCGTGTCCGGCGCCGACCCGGAGTTGGCGGAGCGGGTCAACGATCTGCTGCTGCCGATCGTCAAGGGCGTCGGCTCCGAGCGGGCCTACCAAACGCTGACCGAATCACTGCAGACGTTTGGTGGGTCCGGATTCCTGCAGGATTATCCGATCGAGCAGTACATCCGCGATGCCAAGATCGACAGCCTTTACGAAGGCACTACCGCGATTCAGGCGCAGGACTTCTTCTTTCGCAAGATCGTCCGCGACCAGGGCGCGGCACTGGGCCACCTCGTCACGCAGATCGAGTCGTTCATCGACAGCGAGGAAGCGCGCCCTGAACTTGTCGAAGCGCGCAAGCAGTTGGCCACCGCGGTCGACGACCTGCAAGCCTGGGTCGCCACCATGACCGGATATCTGATCGATTCCCAGCAGAGCGCCAGCGAGCTTTACCGGGTGGGTTTGGAGTCGGTGCGTTTCCTGCTCGCTGTCGGTGACCTGCTGATCGGCTGGCTGCTACTCCAGCAGGCGGAGATAGCGCTGACGGCACTCGACGGCGACCCATCACCAACCGACAGCGCTTTTTATGCCGGAAAGATCACTACGGCAAACTTTTTCGTCAAGAACGTGCTGCCGCGATTGACTGCTGAACGCGAGATCGCGGCCAATGTCGATCTCGCGGTCATGCAGCT
>NZ_DATNJW010000273.1:0-2247 GCF_035603715.1 Mycobacterium sp.
ATCCCGCCACGTCGGCGTCGGCGACCGACTCCAGGACGTCAGTGGCACCGGTCGCTTTCGCGAATTCGCGGCGTCGAAGATCCGGGTCGACAACGGTCACGCGAACCGCGCCCTTCTCGAGCGCCCAGACCAATGTCGTGAGCCCGACGCCGCCGGCCCCGACGATCACCACCTCGTCGCCGGAGGTGACCTCAGCGCTGTGCACGCCATGCAACCCGACCGCGAAGGGCTCAACCAGAGCCGCATAGGTTGCGGGCAGGTCGGCGGGCATCGCAAACGCGTGGCGTGCGGGCACGACCGCAAGGTCGGCGAAGCCGCCGGCCGGTCCCATCCCGATATAGCGGGTGTGCGCGCAGTGCGATACCGCGCCGGCCGCACAGTATCGGCACGCACCGCATGAAACGACAGGTAGCACAGCGACGTTCGTGCCTTCGCGCCATTCGCCTGCCGACGATCCCACCGCAACGATCTCACCGCCCAGTTCGTGGCCCATGATCATGCCGGCGGGTGCATAGAGTTGGGCCTTGATGTCGGAGCCACACACTCCGCACGCGGCAACGCGGATCAGCAGTTCGTCGGGGCCCGGGCTCGGGTCGGCCACGTCGACGATGTCGAAGCCGTGGTCCTCGGTAGTGACTGCGGCCCTCACTTCGCCTCCTCCAGCTCGACGTCGAACGCCGACAGATATTCGTCGAACAGCGGCTCGAGGTCGGCGCGGGTCACGCCCGATCCATCCAGCGAATAGGGAGCGGCCCCGTGGCGGTCCTGCGGGTGTTGCTCGAGCCAGCTGAGCATCGATGCTTCGGTGTCGGCAGTCAGATCGTCTGCGGCCCAGTCATACAACGCGTGCATCGCTGCGATGGGATCGCGCATCAGGTCCGCATAGTGCAAATCAAAGAAACGGTCGTCGCCGATGCGCTTGCGGGTCCGAAGCGGGCGGGTGACATGCGCGTGCAACTGGCTGAGCACGTTGGCCACGATGCTGTCCTGATCGAGGTCGGCGCCCATCACCGAGCGCGACAGATAGTTCAGGCGCAAGAAGGACGCGGTCGCCTGAAACGGGTCCCGGTGTGCCCAGACGATACGCACGTCGGGATAGGTCGCCAGCAGCGCTTCGATGTGCACCGCATGGGAAGGCATCTTCAGCGACCACGTGCCCGGTGCGCGTGACTGCAGCATCTGTAATACGTTGCGCTGGTAGGTGTATGCGCTGGTCATGTCGGTCGCAAGAAGCCACTCCGCGTATTCGGATGTGGGCATGAACGACTCCCACAGATAGGCCTTGAAATCCTGGTTCTGCACGAACAGACACTCGGTGGGCCCGTCGGCCTCGTCCCAATGCACCAACGGAATGTTGGCGGCTTTCAGCCCCTCGGCCAGTACCTCCAGCTCACCCTTTTTCTTGAGGCAGCGCGGATCGGTGCGCAGCGTATGCGGTGTCGACGGTGGCACGGAATCCTCAGCCTCCCAGGTCAGTAACGACCGGCGGCGCGGATCTTGATCCAGCAGATAACTTGCCAGCGAGGTGCCGGTGCGGGGAAGACCGAGCACCACCAGCGGACGGTCGACCTTCTCGTCGGCGACCTCGGGATGTTGCGTGATGTAGTCGATGACGCGCAGCCGGTTCCACATCGCGTCAACGAACTGGCTGTAGACGAATTCGCGCCCGCCCGGGTTGACACCCGGGGCAGACTCGCAGCTGTTGATCAGCAGCCGCAGGCCCTCCTGCCAAGTGTCGTCGCCGAAGTCGTCGAGACCGGCGCGCTCGCAGGCTCGGGTGACGAGTTCGTCGAAGCACTGGGTCGTCATGGCCGCCGATACTATACGGCCGTAGAGAACAAATGTTAGGTTATGCAAACGCCGATCTCGAAAGGTGACCGCCGATGCCGCCATCGCTCGACGAACTCGTCAAACAGGGCGAGGGCAGCCAGGATGCGATCGATATGGGCGAGGGCATCTTCATGTCCAAGAACATCGCGAACAGCTACCTGGTCACCACGCCCGATGGCGACGTGCTGATCAACACCGGCACTGACTTCGAAGCACCCGAGATCAAGGCGCGTTTCGCGCGAGCCAGCACCGGCCCCCTGCGGCACATCACCTTCACCCAGGGCCATCCCGACCACGTCGGCGGGTGGAGCTCGTTCCATGCGGACGGCGTCCAGACGATTGCGCAGGCGAATCACCGCGACGTACGCGAATACTGGCGCCACCTGCACCCGTTCTACGTGCGCCGAATCATGGCCC
>NZ_DATNJW010000274.1:0-5972 GCF_035603715.1 Mycobacterium sp.
CCATTCGCCGACATCCTGTGGATGGAGACCAAGACTGCCGATCTCGTCGACGCGCGCGAATTCGCCGACGCGATCCACGCCGAATTCCCAGACCAGATGCTGGCCTACAACCTCTCACCGTCGTTCAACTGGGACACCACCGGCATGACCGACGACGAGATGCGGGCGTTCCCAGAGGAACTCGGCAAAATGGGCTTCGTCTTCAACTTCATCACCTACGGTGGACACCAGATCGACGGCGTCGCGTCCGAGGAGTTCGCCACCTCGCTGCGCCAGGAGGGCATGCTGGCGTTGGCTCGCCTGCAACGCAAGATGCGCCTCGTCGAATCGCCTTACCGCACACCGCAAACGCTGGTTGGCGGACCGCGTAGCGACGCCGCGCTGGCCGCATCGTCCGGTCGCACGGCGACCACGAAGGCGATGGGCGAGGGATCCACCCAGCACCAGCACCTGGTGCAGACCGAGGTGCCGAAGAAACTGCTGGAGGAGTGGCTGGCGCTGTGGGGCGACCACTACCAGATCGGCGAGACGCTGACGGTTCGGCTGCGCCCGCGGCGCGCCGGCTCCGACGTGCTCGACCTCGGCATCTACGGCCAGGGAGAAGAGCCGCTGGCCAACGTGGTCGTCGACCCGATCAAGGACCGCCACGGACGCAATATCCTCACGGTGCGCGATCAGAACACGTTCGCGGAGAAGATGCGCAAGAAGCGGCTGATGGACGTCATCCACCTCTGGCTGATCCACCGGTTCAAGCCGGAAATCGTGTACTACGTGACGCCGACCGAGGACAACATCTATCAAACCGAGAAGATGAAGTCGCACGGCATCTTCAGCAACGTGTACCAGGAAGTCGGGGAGATCATCGTCGCCGACGTGAACCAGTCACGCATCGACGAGCTGCTGGCACCCGATCGCGAGGCGCTGAAGCGGCTGATCGCCAAACAGGACTAGCCGACCAACTCCGGGTGGAATTTGGCCGCCATCCGGCGCAGCCCGTCCTGCCAGTCGACCGTGGTGGCGCCGACGAGCTCGTGCATCCGTGACACGTCGGTGGGATTGCCTCGCAGCGCCTGGGCGCTCTCTTCGAACACCGGGTCTTTGCCGACCAGCGAACCGAGGTAGCGGCACCAGTCCTGCAGGCTGACGGTCTGGTCGCCGCACCAGTTGACCGTCGTCGCCGGCACCGACGCGGCCGCGAGCAGCTTCGGGATCGTCGCGATGATGTCGTCCTCGTGAATTGGGTTGTAACTGGCCGGAACTCCGGCGGGCACCGGGATCGGGATGCCGGCGAGCATCATCTCCATGTGATAGAACGGCCATCCCCCGTTGTCGCCGTAGGGGACGTTGAGCCGCGCGATGACGGTGGGCATGTCGAGGGCGCGTGCCATCGTCCGGGCGACGACTTCGCCGGCGATCTTGGAAATGGAGTAGGTCGGGAACAACGGCTTGTGGTTGTCGCCCAGCGCGGCGCGCTCGCTGCGCGGCTCGTCGTCCGGCGGATCGTAAACGGCGGCCGACGAGCAGTGCAGAAACGCTTTTGCATTGCGGCAGTGCGCCATTAGCAGCCCGACGGACTCGGCGTTGGCCCCGAGGTCTTTGTCCCAATCGCCGCTCTTGGCGACCGCCAAGTTGAGCACGTAGTCGAAATCGCTTGGCAGCGATCCAAACTCTCCCGCAGCCAGGTTGACTTTTTCACACCGGACTCCAGCCTTCTCGAGGTCTTCGCGCGCGGCGGCATTGGTGAAGCGGGCGATACCCCAGACTTCGTTGTCGGCCGCCAGGGCCTTGGCGATGGGAACTGCGACCTGTCCGGTGGGGCCGGTGATGAGGATCTTCGCGTCACGCATGGGCCGATCGTATGTCGGGCGCGACAGCGGCCGATCGGTTACGGTGGAACAAGTTAGTACACCGGTCGGTTTACATCCGATGTAGGAGCCACCGACACCGCAAGGAGCACCATCATGTCCACTGTTCTCGTCACCGGAGCCGGTCGCGGCATCGGCCGCGCCATCACTGAAGAGTTCATTCGCCGGGGTCACCGCGTGATCGGCACCGCCCGCAACACCGATTCGCTCGACGGGCTCGACGTCGCCCAGAAGCTTGCCCTCGACATCACTGACGACGCGAGCGTGGCCGCGGCGTTCGCGGCAGCGGGTGATGTCGACATCGTCGTTGTCAACCCCGCCGAAATCTTCTATGCCGCGGTAGAGGCAATACCTCTGGATGAATTGCAGCGGTTGTTCAACCTGAACACCGTCGGGGCCCTCCGCGTCGCGCAGGCCGCACTTCCGGGCATGCGGGCCCGCGGCGAAGGAAAGCTGCTGTTCATGTCCAGCGTTCTCGGACGCGTGGCGTTGCCGAAGGGAGCGGCCTACGCCGCGACCAAGTGGGCACTGGAGGCGCTCGTCGAGGCTCTGGCGATCGAGGTGGCGCCGTTCGGCGTCCAGCCGGCCCTGCTCGAACCCGGCGCCGTGAGTTCGGGCGCGCTCGACAACGTGAGGAGCTACACATTGCCCGACGATCCTTACGCCGGCCTCGCAGGCGACGAAGAGGTGCGCCGCGCGATGATCACCCCCGAGCAGGTTGCCACGGAGATCGCCGACGCCGCCGAAAAGCCTGAGCTGCCATTGCGGATTCCGATCGGTGATCCCGCCCGCGCAATACTGGCCGCCCGCCGCGCCGCTCCGGACGACGTCCCGTTCGCGTGATCCGCTAACTAAGGCCGCATCTCGTAAGCACCGTCGTAGGCCCTGACCTTCTCCCACACCCGGTCGAATCGGTCGGAGTCGGTCACGGGCCTGCGCACGGCGGCCAGCGCCCAATCCTGCTGTGCCGTAGTCGAACTAGACTTACCGTGTAGCGCGACGGCGTATTGGGAGAAGTCGCGAATCTGAACTTCGAAGATCTGGTCGACCAGGTCGGCATCGAGACCGATGAGATCGGCCTGCTCGAGGATCAACTGGCCGTACACGATCAGCGTGAACAGGTGGCCGACGACGAGCAGGAAGTCGAGGTCTTTCATCTGGTCCGGGTCCGGCGCAGCGGTCATCAGCAGCTCTTTCAGCGCGCGAGCCTGATCGTAGAACACCGCAACGTTCGGGATCTTCACGTGCCGCTCGTAAACCGTTGCCCAGTCGGAGAACTGGACCTTAGACGCACCTCGTGCCGGACCCTGGGCCCAGAAGAACACGTCGTCGGCCGGGTCGTTGCGAGTGCCGATCTCCGGGTAGTCGGCGGGATTGAGCATGTAATTCGGCATGAACTTCAGGATCTGCGCGACGTTGACGTGCACCGTGCCCTCCAGGCGCGGTAGCGCACCGATCAACCGGGCCACTTCGCAGAAGTAGGTGTTCTTCTCGAACCCCTTGGCGGCCAGCACATCCCACAACAGCGTGACAACCGCCTCGCCTTCGGACGTCACCTTGGATTTGGTCACCGGGTTGAACAACAGGTAGCGACGGTCGTCGAGGCTGGCGCTGCGGAAGTAGTCGATCGCACGGTCACTGAACGATTTCATCGCGATCAACCGGGCGTAGGCCTCGACGAAACTGGCCCGCACGTGCGGGAAGTCGGTGACCGGGTTGCCGTACAGGATGCGGTTGTTGGCATGGGTAATCGCCTCGTAGAACGCGTGCTCGCACATCCCGATCGAGCCGGAGCACAAGTTGAACTTGCCGACGTTGACGGTGTTGAGCGCGGCGGAGAACGCTTCCGGCCCAGTGCACAGGATGTCCTCCTCGTGCACCGGGTAGTCGTTGAGCCGGAAGTTGCTGACGAACATCTGGCCGTGCACCACATTGCCGATCAGTTCGTAGTTCTGGTGGGCGCTGTCGGCGACGAACCAGACATAACCGTCGGCGCCATCCACATCGGTGCGGCGGGAGAACACCGACACCATGCCTGCCACGTTGCCGTTGCCGATGTAGTACTTCTCCCCCGACGCGCGGAACACGACCCCTTCGTCATCGTCGTGCGCGGGGGTGAGGAGCAAGTCGGTGTTGTAGATGTCGGCGCCGTGCTCACGCTCGGACAGCGCGAACGCCATCACGCCGCCGGCCTCGAGCTGCGCGGCCGCGCGCTCCTTGGCCTTGATGTTGTCGCTCTGCCAGATCGGCCCGAGGCCCAGGATGGTCACCTGCTCGGCGTACCAATACGACAGCCCGTAGAACCCGAAGATCTCGCTCAGCGCGGCGTTGCGGGAGGTGTCCCACCGCTTGTTCGCGTCGCCTCCGCCGTACTCCGAGGGGGTGAGGAACGTTGCGAAGATCTTTTCCTGCTTGATGAAGTCGAGGAAGTCCGACACCCAGGTCGCCTCGAGGTCATCGCGCAGCAGTTTGACCTTGCCGCGGGCTTCGAACCACTCGATCACCGCACGTAGCTGACGCCGCGTTTCCGGATCGAAATGCGACGGATCGTAGGTATTCGGATCGAAAAGCAGTCCCATGGGCGTCGAATCTAGCCGCGCGCATCTCGAGAAGCTAACGATTCGGTGATCATGCGGCGTGGGGGCGGGATCGCGCTGGTCGCCCGTGTTGTCGTGAAGCCTATGTCCTCTTACCTGCCTTGCACCCGACGTATTGCCGTCGCTGCGACGGCGTGCTGGACGCTCTTCGCGATCGGCACTCCGCTAGCGGCCGCCGATCCAGCCACCGACGCGCTCGGATTCGTCAACTCCACCGCCCGATGCGCGGCGCCCAACACCGCGGCCGCCTTCGGCAGCACCGCGACCTCTCGGGTCGCGATCTGCAAGAGCCCGGCCGGCGCGTACGGCTACCACGGCGTGCGGATCAGCGACGGCGCAACGCTGACCGCGGCGGTCACCGCGTCCGCCGACGGCAGCTTCGTCGCCCAGAAGGACGGCGTCACCTACACCGTGACCTCGAACGCACTGACGGTCAGCGACGCGAGCGGGACGATCCGCAGCGAGCCGATGGTGTCGTATCACGGGCCGAAGACCACGAAGACGCCTGCGAGCACCGTGCAGACCCCGGCTGCCAAGCCGTCCACACCGGCCGCGGCACCGACGTCGACGGCAAAGTTGCCGCCTCCGCTACCCGCCGAGGTCGGCGGCGGCAAGCACTAGCCCGATTGTCCGGCGGCTAGCCGGCGGCCGAAATCGACTGGCTCACCGTGTAACTGTCGAGGCCCTCGATCCCGAGCTCGCGCCCGTAGCCGCTGCTCTTGACGCCGCCGAACGGCGCCGCGGGATCCATGATGTAGCCCTGGTTGACGCCGAACGTGCCGGACCGGACGCGCGTCGCCACGCCGTAGCCGCGGTCGGTGTCGGCGGTGAACACCGAGCCGGCCAACCCGTACTCGGTGTCGTTGGCGATCCGCAGCGCCTCGTCTTCGTCGCGATAGGAGATGACGGTCAGCACCGGGCCGAAGATCTCCTCGCGGGCAATCCGCATGTCGTTGTTGGCCCCGCTGAACAACGTCGGCCGCACATACCAACCCGAGTCCAGGCCGTCGGGCATCTCCGAGCCGCCGACCACCAGCCGCGCCCCTTCGCTGCGGCCCGACTCGATGTAGCCGCGGACCCGCTCCTGCTGGCGCTGAGCAACCAGCGGCCCGATCGCGGTGTTGGGGTCGGAGGGGTCGCCGACCGGCATCGACTCCATCGCGGCCGCCAACGCGTCGACGAACTCGCCCTCGCGAGCGGCGGGCACCAGAATCCGGCTCAGCGCGTTGCACACCTGGCCACTGTTGGCCAGGCTGGCCATCTGTATGCCGGTGGCCACAGCCGACGGATCGGCATCCTCGAGGACGATCGCCGCGGACTTGCCGCCCAGTTCGAGGCTGACCTGCTTCAGCCCAGCCGCACACGCAAGCGCGACCTGGCGACCGGCCGCGGTGGAGCCGGTGAACGACACCTTGTCCACGCCGTCATGGCTGACCAATTGCTCGCCGACGTCGCGGCCGCCGGGCACCACATTCAGCACGCCGGGCGGCAGGTCGGCTTCGGCGACCAG
>NZ_DATNJW010000275.1:0-7214 GCF_035603715.1 Mycobacterium sp.
TGCCACCAAATCATCCGGCGCGACCGTGCTGTCCGGCTCGGATGCCTTCACGCTGCACGACACCTATGGATTCCCGATCGAGCTCACCCTCGAGATGGCCGCCGAAGCCGGCCTGCAAGTGGACGAACTCGGGTTCCGGGAACTGATGGCCGAGCAGCGCCGCCGCGCGAAAGCCGATGCTGCAGCCCGCAAGCACGCGCACGCCGACCTGACGGCGTACCGGGAGCTGGTCGACGCCGGCCCCACCGAATTCACCGGCTTCGACGAATTGACCTCGCAGGCAAGGATTCTGGGCATCTTCGTCGACGGGAAGCGGGTACCCGTGGTGGCGCACGGCACCGAGGAGTCCGCGGGTGCCGACCGCGTCGAGCTGGTGCTGGACCGCACCCCGCTGTATGCCGAGTCGGGTGGGCAGGTCGCCGATACCGGCAGCGTCAGTGGCACCGGCTCCAGCGAGAGCGCCAGGGCCGCCGTCACCGATGTGCAGAAGATCGCCAAAACCCTGTGGGTGCACCGCGTCAACGTGGAGTCCGGAGAATTCGTCGAGGGCGACACCGTGATCGCGGCCGTGGAACCTGGCTGGCGTAAGGGGGCCACCCAAGGACACTCCGGCACCCACATGGTGCACGCTGCGCTGCGACAAGTACTGGGGCCCAACGCCGTTCAGGCCGGATCGCTGAACAGGCCGGGCTATCTGCGATTCGACTTCAACTGGCAGGGTCCATTGACCGACGAGCAGCGCACAGAGATCGAAGAGGTGACCAACCAGGCGGTGCAAGCCGACTATGAGGTGCACACCTTCATCGAGCAATTGGACAAGGCCAGGGCGATGGGCGCCATGGCCATGTTCGGCGAGGCCTACCCCGACGAGGTGCGTGTGGTGGAGATCGGCGGACCGTTCTCGCTCGAGCTGTGCGGTGGAACCCACGTGCACAACTCGGCGCAGATCGGGCCGGTGACGATTCTCAGCGAATCATCGGTGGGATCCGGTGTGCGCCGGGTCGAGGCCTATGTCGGTCTGGAGTCGTTCCAGCACCTGGCCAAGGAGCGGGCGCTGATGGCCGGGTTGGCCTCGTCGCTGAAGGTGCCCTCGGACGAGGTGCCCGCCCGGGTCGCGAACCTGGTGGAGCGACTCAAGGTTGCCGAGAAAGAAATCGAACGCAACCGGCTGGCCAATGCACGGGCAGCTGCGGCAAATGCCGCCGCCGGAGCGCAGCACGTCGGTAACGTCCGGTTGGTGGCGCAGCGGATGTCGGCCGGCATGACGGCCGCCGATCTGCGCTCGCTGGTCGGCGATATTCGGGGCAAGCTCGGCAACGATCCGGCTGTGGTCGCCCTGATCGCCGAGGGTGAAAACGACAGCGTGCCGTATGCCGTGGCCGCGAATCCCGCGGCCCAGGATCTGGGCATCCGGGCCAGCGATTTGGTCAAGCAGCTCGCCGCGGCGGTCGACGGACGTGGTGGCGGCAAGGCGGATCTCGCGCAGGGGTCGGGCAAGGACGCGTCGGGCATCGACGCGGCGCTCGACGCGGTGCGCGCAGAGATAGCAAGGATCAGCTGAGTGGACTCCTCGCATCGCCTGCCGGACCGGCCTGGCAGCGACGATCCCGGAGCTGGCCGGCGGCTCGGCATCGATGTCGGCAGTGTGCGGATCGGTGTGGCAACCAGCGACCCGGACGGCATCTTGGCCACCCCGGTGGAAACGGTCCGCCGGGACCGGACGGCCAAGCACGTGCGGCGGTTGGTCGAGCTGGTCGCCGAGCTGAACGCGGTCGAGGTTGTCGTCGGATTGCCGCGAACCCTGGCCGACCGCACCGGCCCCTCGGCGCGGGACGCGATCGAGCTGGCCGAGGCGCTGGCCGGGCGGATCGCGCCGATTCCGGTGCGGATGGCCGACGAACGCCTGACGACCGTCAGCGCGCAGCGGTCGCTGCGCCAGGCCGGGATCAAGGCCAAGGGCCAGCGTAGGGTCATCGACCAGGCGGCGGCGGTGGCGATCCTGCAGGGGTGGCTCGACGAACGTCGTGCCATGCTGCCCGGGGAGGTCAACGGTGTCTGACAGCCGGGAGCGCGCTCAGCCGGTGGCGGTCGGGCCGCCGCGGCGGCGGCGCTCGCGCGCCGAACGTCTCCGCGCCGAGCGGGAGGGTCGCCGACGGCGCACCGCCCGCGGAATTCTCGTAGCCCTGTTTATCGGCGTCGTTGTCGTCGCAGCGTTCGTCGGCTCCAAAATGTTGCACGGCTTCGGCCCACAAAACGACTTCGCCGGCGACGGCAAACAGGACCTGGTGATCCAGGTGCATCCCGGGGACTCGACCACGGCGATCGGCGAGACGCTGCACAAACAAGACGTCGTCCGGACCGTCAAAGTCTTCCTCGAGGCCGCGCAAGGCAACGACGCGATTTCGGCGATCCAGCCCGGTTACTACCGGCTGCGCACCGAGCTTCCGGCGGCCTCGGCGGTCAAGGCGCTCGCCGATCCCGCGAGCCGGGTCGGCAAGGTGGTCATCCCCGAGGGTGAGCAGCTCGACGACACCACCGACGTCAAGACCAACGCCACCACACCCGGCATCTTCACCATGATCGCCAACGCCAGCTGCGTCGAGCTGAACGGCGACAAGCACTGCATCGCGGCAGCCGATCTGCGCACCGCGGCCGAAAAGACCCCGCTGGCATCACTTTCCGTGCCGCCGTGGGCCGTCGCGTCGGCAACTGCGATGGGTGACGATCACCGTCGGATCGAGGGCCTGATCGGGCCGGGCACCTGGAACGTCAACCCGTCGGCGTCTCCGCAGGAGATCCTCGAGTCATTGATCAGCGCCAGCTCGGAGCACTACACGAGATCGGGCCTGCTGGACACCGCCACCGCGATGAACATGTCGCCCTACAACGTCCTGGTGGTCGCCTCGCTGGTTCAGCGGGAGGCCAAACCGCAGGACTTCGCCAAGGTGGCGCGGGTCATCTACAACCGGCTGGCCGAGCACCGCAAGCTGGAGTTCGACTCGACGGTGAATTATCCGCTGGACCGCCGCGAGGTCGCCACCACCGACAGCGACCGCGGCAGTCCCACGCCGTGGAACACCTACGCCAACGACGGACTGCCGGCAACGCCGATCTGTTCGCCCGGCAGCGACGCCCTCACGGCGGCCGAGCACCCCGAAGACGGCGATTGGCTGTACTTCGTGACCATCGACCCGCAGGGCACGACGTTGTTCACCCGCGACTATCAACAGCATCTGGCGAACATCGAGTTGGCCAAGCGCAACGGTGTCCTCGACAGCGCGCGCTAAAAAGGCGGCGGTGCTCGGTTCGCCGATCGCACATTCGCGCTCTCCGCAACTGCACCTGGCCGCCTACCGGGCGCTGGGCCTGGATGAGTGGACTTATCAGCGGATCGAGTGCGGCGCCGACGAATTGCCCGGTGTCGTAAGCGGATTCGGCCCGGAATGGGTCGGCGTGTCGGTGACCATGCCCGGTAAATTCGCCGCGCTGCGATTCGCCGATGAGCGCACCGACCGGGCCGAGCTGGTCGGCTCGGCCAACACGCTGCTGCGTACGCCGACTGGCTGGCGGGCCGACAACACCGACGTCGACGGCGTGGCGGGTGCGCTGAGCGCAGAAGGCTTCGCGACGGGTGCCGCGCTGGTCGCGGGATCCGGCGGTACCGCGCCGGCGGCGATCGTGGCGCTGGCCGAATTGGGTGTCACCGACATGACCGTTGTCGCGCGCAACCCCGACAAGGCCGCCGAGCTGGTCGAGCTGGCCGACCGGGTCGGCGCAGTGGCCCGGTTCTGCGACCTGAACGACGGAGCGATCAGCGATGCGGTCGGTGCCGCCGCAGTATTGGTCAACACCTTGCCCGCCGAGGTCGCGGCGCGTTACGCGGAGTCCTTCGCCAATGTGCCGGTGCTGCTGGACGCGATCTACGACCCATGGCCGACGCCGCTGGCCTCCGCGGTGGCCGCCGCGGGCGGGCGGGTGATCAGCGGTCTGCAGATGCTGTTGCATCAGGCTTTCGCGCAAGTCGAACAATTCACAGGCCTACCCGCGCCGCGAGCGGCGATGGCGGCGGCTTTGGACTAGCGTGCCGCGCATGCCGATTGCAGCCGCGTTGCTGTGGATGAGTCTGCTAACCGGCTACGACATGCGTCAGCGCCGGCTGCCCAACTGGCTCACGGTGCCGGGCTTCGCTGTGATCATGCTCGCTGCCGCCGGCTCGGGCCGCGGCCCGGCCGCCGCGCTGGGGGCCAGTCTGCTAGCCGCGGTGTATCTGGTGATCCATGCCGTGGCACCGGCGGCGATGGGTGCCGGGGACGTGAAGCTGGCGCTTGGGCTGGGCGCACTGACCGGCTGCTTCGGCGGCGACGTGTGGTTGCTCGCGGCGATCGGCGCGCCGCTGCTGACGGCGGTGATCGGGCTGGTTGCCCGGTTCGGCTGGTCGGCGACGACGGTCCCGCACGGCCCGTCGATGTGCGCGGCCAGCGCCGCGGCGCTGGGACTGGCGGTGCTCTAGCCGCCGCGCCGTGACGACCACACCGGCGATACGGACTCCCGGAGTTAGGATTAGACCGCCGCGCCCGCGCCGACACAAAGGATGACCGTGGCTGCTAGCGAAATCACGACATCGGTGGCGCATCGCGATGAGATCACTGTTCTCAGCGTCGTCGGTGACATTGACGTTGCCAGCGGTCCGCTGTTCGAAACGGTTGTCGCCGCCGTGCTTGCTGGGGATCCGATCGCGCTCGTCATCGACCTGTCCAACGTGGATTTTCTCGCCACCGCGGGGTTGAGGATCCTGGCGGCAACTCACGAGAAGATGACCCTCGCCGGGGGTCGGTTCGCGGTTATAGCGGATAGTCCGGTAACCCGTAGGCCACTAGAGCTAACCGACCTGGATCAGCTCTTCTCGCTCTACCGCACGCTCGATGACGCGATAACGAGCCTCAGCAAGCCCCAGGGAACGACCACTCGATAAGTCGCCTTCGCCTGGTCGCCGCCGCGATTGGCAGCGTCTGGCAGCGCCGGCGGTCGATCTGGCAGCGGCTCGCGCCGCACCCTCTGGGCATGACGAATGCATCGATTTCTCGTAGCCATGACCGAACCCACGACTCGCGCTGGCACTCCGTCGGCACCGACCTCGCCTTCTGGACCGTGGTGGGTGCGGTGGTCGCCGCGCTGAGCGGTCCGCTCGGTGAGATGTGGGGCGTGCCGCGGGCCGACCTGCTGGCGGGTGGCTCGTCGTTCCTCGTCGGGGGCGCCCTGTTGCTGTTCGGCATGAACCGGATCCGTCCCCTGTCGCGTGGGCTGGTGCTGAGTTGCGGCGTTTCCAACCTGTTGCTGGCGCCGACGATGTGGGCGGCGGCAGCCCTTGGCTGGCTCCCGCTGAGCTCCGCGGGTAACTGGGCGCTGGCTGGTGCGGGCGACGTGGCCCTGGTGCTGGGTGTCTGGCAGCTCGCATCGGCGCGACGTGCGCGGTAGCGCGCAGTCCGCCGCTTTTTAATTGTCGAGGCCTGTCGTGGGAAGATGGGACTCGTGTTGCGATGGACTACTGCTGGTGAATCCCATGGCCGAGCATTGGTGGCCGTGGTGGAAGGCATGGTCGCCGGACTGACTGTCACCTCCGACGACATCGCCGACCAGCTGGCCCGCCGCCGCCTCGGCTACGGCCGCGGCGCCCGGATGAAGTTCGAGCGCGACCAGGTCACCGTGCTGGCCGGGGTGCGCCACGGCGTCACCCTCGGCGGGCCGATCGCCATCGAGATCGGCAACACCGAATGGCCGAAGTGGGAAACCGTGATGGCGCCCGACCCGGTCGACGCCGCGGAACTGGAGGTGGCGCGCAACGCGCCGCTGACCCGGCCGCGACCCGGCCACGCCGACTACGCGGGCATGCTCAAGTACGAGTTCGACGACGCGCGCCCGGTGCTCGAGCGGGCCAGTGCCCGCGAGACCGCTGCCAGGGTCGCGGCCGGCACCATCGCCCGGCAGTTCCTGCGGCAAGCCCTCGGCGTCGAGGTGCTGTCCCACGTCATCTCGATCGGCGATTCGGCGCCTTACGAGGGTCCGCCGCCGCAGCCCGGTGACCTCGCGGCGATCGACGCCAGCGGGGTGCGAGCCTTCGACAAGGCCGCCGAAGAGTCGATGATCGCCGAGATCGAAGCCGCCAAAAAGGACGGCGACACCCTGGGCGGCGTCGTAGAAGCCGTCGCGGTCGGATTGCCAGTCGGGCTGGGCTCTTTCATCAGCGGCGACAACCGCCTCGACAGCCAACTCGCCGCAGCCGTGATGGGCATTCAGGCGATCAAGGGCGTCGAGATCGGGGACGGGTTCGCCACCGCCCGGCGGCGCGGCAGCCGCGCTCACGACGAGATGTACCCGGGTCCCGACGGCATCGTGCGCTCGACCAACCGGGCCGGCGGGCTCGAAGGCGGCATGACCAACGGCGAGCCGCTGCGGGTACGCGCCGCGATGAAGCCGATTTCCACCGTGCCGCGCGCGCTGGCCACCGTCGACATGACGACCGGCGACGAAGCCGTCGCGATCAACCAGCGCTCGGATGTCTGTGCGGTGCCGGCGGCCGGCGTGGTGGTCGAGACGATGGTGGCGCTGGTGCTGGCTCGCGCCGCCCTGGAGAAATTCGGTGGCGATTCGCTGACCGAGACCCGGCGCAACATCGAGTCGTACCTGCGGTCGGTGGCCGAGCGGGAGCCGGTCACCGAAGTTCGGGCATCCGGGTAATTCTGATGGCGCCGAAAGCAGTGTTGGTGGGACTGCCGGGATCCGGTAAGTCCACCATTGGGCGACGGCTGGCCAAGGCTCTCAACGTCAGCATGCTCGACACCGACGCGGCGATCGAGGAGCGGACCGGACGCCGTATCGCCGATATCTTCGCCACCGACGGGGAAGAAGAGTTCCGCCGTATCGAAGAAGACGTGATCCGGGCGGCACTGGCCTCCCATGACGGCGTCCTGTCTCTTGGCGGCGGCGCGGTGACCACTCCCGGGGTGCGTGCCGCATTGGCCGGCCATGCCGTCATCTACTTGGAAATCACTGCGGCCGAAGGGATCCGGCGCACTGGCGGTAACACGGTGCGGCCGCTGCTGGCCGGGCCGGACCGGGCCGAGAAATTTCGCGCGCTGATGACCGAGCGTGTTCCGCTCTATCGGAAGGTCGCCACGATCCGGGTGAATACGAGCCGTCGCAACCCTGGAGCCGTT
>NZ_DATNJW010000276.1:0-3039 GCF_035603715.1 Mycobacterium sp.
TGCTCGGTGCGGCCAAGTCCGACCTAACCCCCGACGCGCACTTCACCGACTTGGGCGGAGACTCGTTGTCGGCGTTGACGTTCGGCAACCTATTGCACGAGATCTTCGATGTCGACGTGCCGGTGGGTGTGATCGTCAGCCCGGCCAACGACCTTCAGGCCATCGCCACCTACATCGAGGGCGAGCGACAGGGCACCAAGCGGCCGACGTTCGCCGCGGTGCACGGGCGCGACGCGGACGAGGTGCACGCCGCCGACCTGACGCTGGACAAGTTCCTCGACGAGGCCACGCTGGCCGCTGCGGCCGACCTGCCGAAGGGTGGCAGCGAGGTGCGGACGGTGTTGTTGACCGGTGCGACCGGATTCCTGGGCCGCTACCTGGCGCTCGACTGGCTGGAGCGGATGGATCTGGTCGACGGCAAAGTCATTGCGCTGGTTCGCGCGAAGTCCAACGAGGACGCCAGGGCCCGGCTGGACAACACCTTCGACAGCGGCGACCCGACGCTGCTCGCGCACTACCAGGAGCTTGCGGCCGACCACCTCGAAGTCATCGCCGGCGACAAGGGTGAGGCCAACCTCGGTCTGGACCCGCAGACCTGGCAGCGGCTGGCCGACACGGTCGACCTGATCGTCGACCCAGCGGCCCTGGTGAACCACGTGCTGCCGTACAGCGAATTGTTCGGCCCCAACGCGCTGGGCACCGCCGAGCTGATCAAGATCGCGCTGACCACCAAGATCAAGCCGTACACCTACGTGTCGACGATCGGGGTGGGCGACCAGATCCAGCCCGGAAAGTTCGTCGAGGACGCCGACATTCGGGAGATCAGCGCCACCCGTCAGATCAACGACGGTTACGCCAACGGCTATGGCAACAGCAAGTGGGCCGGCGAGGTGCTACTGCGCGAAGCCAACGACCTGTGCGGTTTGCCGGTCGCGGTGTTCCGCTGCGACATGATCCTGGCCGATACCACCTACGCAGGCCAGCTGAACCTGCCGGACATGTTCACCCGGCAGATGCTCAGCTTGGTCGCCACCGGTATCGCGCCCGGTTCGTTCTACGAACTCGACGCGGACGGCAATCGGCAGCGGGCCCACTACGACGGGCTGCCAGTGGAATTCATCGCTGAGGCCATCTCGAGCCTGGGAGCCCAAGTTGTCGACGGGTTCCAGACGTATCACGTGATGAACCCCTACGACGACGGCATCGGCTTCGACGAGTACGTCGACTGGCTGATCGACGCCGGGTACTCGATCCAGCGGGTCGGTGACTACGGCACCTGGCTGCAGCGGTTCGAGACGACATTGCGGACCCTGCCCGATCGGCAGCGTCAGTACTCACTGTTGCCGCTGCTGCACAACTACCAGAAGCCGCAGACGCCGATCAACGGATCGATGGCGCCGACCGATCGATTCCGCGCAGCGGTCCAAGAGGCGAAAATCGGTCCCGACAAAGACATTCCACACGTCTCGGAGCCGGTGATCGTCAAATACATCACCGATCTGCAGTTGCTCGAGCTGCTCTGACCTAAAACTGAGGCCGATCGCCACCTATCCGGCGGCGATCGGCCTCATCGTGTCAAGACTGTCAGTGGCTGGGCGCGCCGGCGCTGCTCCGGCGGAACACGCCACCCTTGTTCTCGCGCCGGTGGTGGCGTCGGGGCGCGGGCGTCATTACCTCGGTGCGGGCCGCCTCGGCGAAAGCGTCGAAAGTACTTGAGTCCGCAGGCGTCTGGAGTTCGGCGGCCCGTTGGGCCAACAACTCGACGTCCCGCGCAGTCCGGATCGTCACTCTGGCCAGGACTGCCCCGCCGACGAACACGATCAACGCGCCCAGCCCGGAAAAGTATGCGATCTCGACGACGGCGCGCTTGGCGTCCGTGGCTGCCATGGGCTGGCCGACGTCGCCGAGGCGCAAGGTCGGAGACAGCGTGCGGCCGACGATGAACCAGGCGCCGGCGATCACCGCGAGCCAGCCGCCGAACATGGCGGTGGCGCGGTTTCCGGAAATCAGCAGGAGAAATCCGCCCACTGCGGCGGTGACTCCGGGAAACACCTCCAGCCAGGCTCGGGCTGTGCTCCACACCCAAGCCTCACCGGGCGTGTACGACAAATGGAGGTAAGGGCCGATGAACGGGACCAAAGCGCCCCATGCCCCCAAGATGAGTAGGACCAATCCGCTCACCGCGCCACGGCTGCGCGGCATCTGCAGGGTCCCGAAACCTGACCGCGAGTCATTCATTTTCGAGTTCTCCTCAAACAGTGGACACGAAGTGTCAGCGCGTGCGTGATGAGTGCCCCCGCGCGACGACGCAACACCGATGCCGTCAGCGCGGGTGTCACGCTAATCCCCGAGCCTTAGATCCACCTCAGAGGCGGCGAAGTCCGGCGCCGACCGGCAACGAAACGATGTGGCCCCACAACGGTCAGTCCACGGCTTACGAGGCAGGAAGAGCAACCCAGCAACTGCTGAGTTTATTCAGGATTCAGTGCTAGTGAAGTCCCGCGACCAGTAACACAACGGCGATCGCCGGGAATGTGCCCTGCGTGAGCGCCGCCCGGGCCTTGTCCGGCGCCGACGCCAGCAACACGACCGCCGCCGCGGCCATCGACCCAACACCGGCGAAGATCAGTGCGGCACCAATCCCCTTGTGTCCCAACTCGATTGCGCCAATACCCACGCCCGTGACGATCGCCAGGAACAGATTGTAGAAGCCCTGGTTGAAGGCCAGCAACTTCGTGGTTTCGGCTTCCTCCGGAGTCGTGCCGAAGGCGGCGCGGGTGCGCTTGCTGGTCCAGGTCAGCGACTCCATCGTGAAGATGTAGACGTGCAGCAAACCGGCCAGGCCTGCGAATACCAATGCGGCGGTGATCATTGCGCCTCCTCATCTATGGTGTCGACCCGCTTCGCCCGGCTCCGCCGCGCTCGCGATCGCCACTACTCGAACAGTCCCGGCTGCCCTAACCCGCTGGCGCGCGGAGGCGGCGTCATCCCTAGGTGCGTCCACGCCTGCGGTGTCGCCACCCTGCCGCGCGGAGTGCG
>NZ_DATNJW010000277.1:0-3030 GCF_035603715.1 Mycobacterium sp.
TAGACGGGATTCTTTGTGGGGCAAGAGAATCCCCGCGACCCATGGTCGACATGCATTGCCCCACGGGCCGTCTGCGTCCTCGCAGATCTGAATGTCGTTGGTGCGATCTAGCAGTCGTTCGATGCTGACCCGGCATCCATCACGGCCCTAAGCGAGTAGGCGAGCGGAGATGGCGGGCAGCTCGGCGTAGGTGGCGATTCCTGATGTCGCCGCGCAGACCGCGGGTATCGCGTTCACGAGGGGCGCGGCGGTGATGCGCAGTCCGATGCCGCGCATCCGTTCGGGAGTCAGGTCGGCGAGATCTTCTGCGGTTGGCAGCATATCGACCTTCACATACACACTCGGATCGCCGAGGATCTCGATGCGGTATCCGTGTTCCACCGTCCATGCCGGGTCCAGCGATTGGGTGGCGATCCAACGTTGATTGACGGCGAGGACTTCGGTGCCGTTGACGTTGCCGTACCACTTCACGTTCATGCCGCCGACATGGCCGACCGGTATCGATACCCCGTCGGCCACGACGTCGTCGGTGGCGTAGGCAAATTCGACGTCGCACAGGATCTCATCGAGGTCAATCCGCATCATCCGGGCGAAGACGTCGACGGCTTCGGCAAACACGACGGTGCCGCGACGGACGTCGTCAGCGTGGCCTGGGTCGCCCTGTGGCCGGCCCCAGCCGACGGACTGGAAGTTGGCATCACCGATGAACCGCGACACGTCCACGGACTCCGTCATCGACGCCTTGCGGACGTTGGTAGATACGCCGCTGGAGACAGCGGCGACCATCTGGGCGAACCCGGGATTCATGCCGCTGCCGAATATCGTGGCATCGCCGTCGCGGGCTGCGGCTTCGATAGCCGCGCGATCACTGTCGGACAGATTCATGCCCGTCAAGAACTCCGCACTGGTAACGATGTTGACGCCCGCTCGCAGGATGCGTTGCACCTCGACAACGTCAAAATGCAGCGGCGTGTAGATGATGCAGTCCGGTTGCAGCTCCAAGAGTGCATCGACGTCATTGGTCGCGTAAACACCTACGTCCGTGCCGAGATTGCATAGCTTTCCAATGTCGAGGCCGACCTTTTCAGGCGAGTACGCGTAGGCGCCAACGAGCGCAAGATCGGGACGCGTCAATAGCGCCTTCACGGCTTCGGCGGCGACATTGCCCGTCGTCCATTGCACAACGCGCAGAACATCATTGGGCATGCCGCCAACTTTCATCTCTTGCGGGAATTCGACTGCTCCAGGTACGCCACAATCGCATCCGTTAGACCTTGCCGCGCGAGGTCGAGGTCGTAGTAGCTGCCGAGCTGGCGCTCTGAGGTGATGCCGCGCATCGCTCCCGGAATAAAGGTGGCGACTGAGCGCACTCGTTCGGGGTCAATGTTCAAGTCGGCGAAGGCATTCTGACAGGTTGCGAGCCAACCTCGCCCCCACGACTGGAGTTCTGCGGACGTGCGCGGGTAGAGGCGTTCGAGCTCGGCGGGGTCGCGCGGCAACGCGGCGCGCAGGTTCTCGATCGCCCGCGAGTCAGTCGCGGTCAGGCCCTCGTACAGGGTGTCGATGATGGCCGCGACACGTTGTCGTAACGGCGCCGCGGCGTCGGTAGGCGCGAATACGTCTGCCCGGTGCTCGGCAGTGCGGTGAAGCACCGCGGCCCATAGACCGTCGGCGCCGCCGAACTGGTACTGCACCACACCCCAGGTGGCGCCGATCTGCTTTGCGATCCGATTCGCTGACACCGCACCGGGATCGCCGGTAGCCAGTGCCTTCAGGGCGGCCTCCAGCATGTTCTGGCGGGTGGCATCGCCCCGCCGGTTGGTGCGCTGCGGCTGAATGCCGGCGTCGGTCATTGTGCAGATGGTACGGCCCCACCACTCACTTCAGTCAGATACAGAGAACATTCTATGATTTTTTCATTGAAGCTACTATGCTTCCTGCTTGGACGATTCTCCGGTACAGCCCCACACGCCAGTAAAAGGAGCTCAGATGGCGAAGCCGCCGCTATCGATGAAGCCGACCGGTTGGTTCCAAATCGCGTGGTCCGACGAGATCTCCGCCGGCGACGTGCACAAGATGCATTACTTCGGTCAAGAAATGGTGGCCTGGCGGGCGCAGTCGGGACGACTGACGGTAATGGACGCCTACTGCGAACATCTGGGCGCTCACTTGGGTTTCGGCGGCCATGTCGAGGGCGACGTCATCGAATGCGCCTTTCACGGCTGGCAGTGGAACCATGAGGGTCGCAACGTCTGCATCCCCTACGAGAAGCGACCCAATCGCGGACGAAAGATGCGCACCTACCCGGTGGTGGAACGAAACGAGTCGGCCTACATCTGGCACGACGTCGAGGGCCGAGAGCCGTTCTTTGATGTGCCCGACATCTTCGCCAGCTTCGAGGACGGCAGCAGCCTGGCCGACTACTACCCCCGCCAGACCCTGCACGAGCCGAATCGCGAATTGCATCCGCAGTACGTGATGGAAAACGGCGTTGACGTCGCCCACTTCAAGTTCGTGCACAAGACGCCGATCGTGCCGGTCTTCACCCGGCACGATTTCGATCAGCCGACGTCCTACGTCGACTTCACCATCACCTTCGAAGGCGACGAAAACCAGTCGATCGACGACATCGACAGCAACATCCAGGCGATCAACGGCGGCCTTGGCATTGCGGTGACGAAAAGTTCCGGCATGATCGACAACCGGACGATCTCGGCCACCACCCCGGTCGACGACCACACCTCTGACGTTCGGTTCACGGTGTACATCGGACGGGTGCCCGGCAAAGATGCCCCTCGGCACGAAACAAAGGCGCAGGAGTTCGCCCAGGACGTCATCCGGCAGTTCAAGCAAGATGTCCACATCTGGTCACACCAACGCTATTCGGACCCGCCCGCACTTTCGTCCTCGGAGTTTGAAGGGTTCACCGCGATCCGCAAGTGGGCCCAACAGTTCTATCCCGACGGACGAGGCGGCAGCGCCGCGGAGCTGCAATCCATCACCGCTGAGGCTCAGTGAAAGGCCCAATCG
>NZ_DATNJW010000278.1:0-2456 GCF_035603715.1 Mycobacterium sp.
GGGCGGGCTCGAATACGCCGGCGACCGGCTGCTGCAGTTGCCCGGCGCCCTGTTCGTCGTCGTCGCCGTGACGACGGCGGGTGCGTTTCTGTCGATGCGGATTCCGCGCTGGGTCGAGGTCACCGCGGGCGAGGTGCCGGCGACGCTGAGTTACCGGCAGGGCAACCGGAAGCGGAATTGGCCCGAAGAGGTCAAGCGGGCCAGCGGAGCACTTCGACAACCGTTGGGCCGCAACATCATCACCGCGCTGTGGGGCAATTGCACAATCAAGGTGATGGTCGGGTTCCTGTTCCTGTATCCGGCGTTCGTCGCCAAGGCGCATCAGGCCAACGGCTGGGTGCAGCTGGGCATGCTGGGCTTGATCGGCGCGGCCGCCGCCGTCGGTAACTTCGCCGGCAACTTCGCCAGTGCGCGGCTGCGGCTGGGCCGGCCCGCCGTTCTGGTGGTGCGCTGCACGTTGGCGGTGACCGGTATCGCGCTGGCCGCGGCGGTGGCCGGCAACCTGCTGATGGCCGCGATCGCCACCCTGGTCACGTCGGGTTCGAGCGCGATCGCCAAGGCGGCTTTGGACGCGTCGTTGCAGGACGACCTGCCCGAGGAATCACGCGCGTCGGCGTTCGGGCGTTCGGAGTCGACGCTGCAACTGGCGTGGGTGCTCGGCGGCGCATTGGGTGTGCTGCTCTACACCGATCTATGGGTCGGCTTCAGCGTCGTCGAGTCGGTGCTCATCCTGGGCTTGGCCCAGACCGTGGTCAGCTTCCACGGCGATTCGCTGATCCCAGGCCTCGGCGGCAACCGGCCGGTGATGGTCGAGCAGGAAGGTGAGCGCAGCGAGCCGACCACCGCGGCGGTGCCGCGACAGTGAAGTCCACGGGTAAGCCCGCGGTCGCCGTGCTGCTCGCGATTGTGGTGCTCGCATCGATCGCCGCCGGAGTCGGCGCCTGGGCGCTCGCGCGTGAACACGGTCCACAGCGCCCCGAGATCAGCGCGTACTCACACGGCCACCTGACTCGGGTGGGCCCCTACCGCTACTGCAACGTGCTCAACCTGACCGACTGCGACATCCCCGAGACAGAGGGTGAGCTGCCGGTGAATTCCCGTGACCCCGTGCAGCTTTCGGTGCCACCGTCGATAGGGCGGGCGCCCTGGTGGTTATTGCGGGTATACGAGGACTCCGCCATACCCGCGACGACGTTCTACCGGCCGGACAGCCGGCTGGCGGTCACCATTCCCACCGTCGATCCACACCACGGTCGACTGAGCGGAATCGCGGTGCAGTTGATGACGGTGGTCGTCGACCCGTCCGGTGAGGTGCAGGGTGTCCCCCATGCCGAATGGTCGGTTCGGACGGTGTGGAACTAGCGCCGAGCAGTCCCGTGTCCGCACTTGCAATCAAATAACCAGGCGCGGAACGTGTGTCACAGAACAGAAAGGAATCTGCGATGCACGAGCCTTCGGTGCGCGTCGTCCGGCAAAGTGAACTCTCCGATAAGACTCCGCAGACGTCGGGACTCCTCCGGCAAGTCGCTTTCGACAGCCGCAACCCCGACGCCAAGGTACTGAGCGCATTCCTCAGCACGGTCCTGCCCGGTGCAGCGACCGGTGCACACCACCACGGAGATCAGGAAACGATTCTTTACGTGCTGGAAGGCACCGCCAGATACCGGTGGGGCGACCGCCTGCAGCACGTCGTCGAAGCGGGCCCGGGAGATTTCGTGTTCATCCCCGCGCGCACGGTGCACCAGGAGATCAACGCGTCCGCCGAGCAACCGACCGTCTGGGTTGTCACCCGTTCAGGCACCGACCCGATCGTGGTAAACCTGCCGGAGCTGGACAAATTCGCCGAGCCGGCCGCGCGCGAGTATCCGCATCCCTGACCCAGCACAACAGCATGCGTCTCGCGATCTCACCTACCGCGAACTCTCGTCGGCAATGTCGTCCTGAGACTGCTGCAAACCAGGCGCGTCCGGGTCGCCGCCTTGGTGCTCCAGTAGATCCTGCTCTTCACGCTGGTCCTCGGTCACCTTCCGGGCATCTTTGGGATTTGGATCAGCACTGCTGGTGTGCTCGGTCATGCGAGATCTTTCTCTGAGCCGTAAAAGCGCTTTCGAGCAGGATGTCCAGGATCGAGCGCTTCGAAACCCAGTCAGGGCAATCCCTGGCCCCGCGGTACCCGCTCACCCTCAAGGGTCGGACCAGGTGGTGTGCCGTCGCCGAAAGGCCTGCCGCCCAACGCTTCCCGACCATGCGGTGTCAACCAGTTTGCCAACTCGGGACCCTTCGGCACGATGCGTGTCGGGTTGATGTCGGCATGCACGATGTAGTAGTGCTGCTTGATCTGGACGAAGTCGATGGTGTCGCCAAAACCCGGCGTCTGGAACAGGTCTCGCGCGTAGGCCCACAACACCGGCATCTCGGTGAGCTTGCTCCGATTGCACTTGAAGTGTCCGTGGTAG
>NZ_DATNJW010000279.1:0-10254 GCF_035603715.1 Mycobacterium sp.
ACCAAGTAACGTCCGGAAGCGGTGCGCCTCATCGCGTGCGGGATCTTCAACCGATGGGGGCCAATGGGTTCGGCTTTGGTAAGGCGGTTCAAGTCAAACTTCCACAGCTGCTCGCCGACGCTGGCGATGAATTCTGTGGCGTCGAGCCACACCAGGTGTGTCGTGGACTTGATCGACGTGTCGGGAACCTCGAAGCGCAAGGTCGAGATGCGATCTATCTCGTCCAGCGTCGCCGGGTCGTAGAAGAGCAGATGCTGGCCCATGTTTCCAAGGAAACCGACGCTACGGGTCGGATCCACATTCGGTGCATGTCCACCGGCGACCCCGCCGAAGAACACCACCTTGTATGCGTGCGCCTCGGTACGCGGATCGTATTTGAATAGGCACACACCCGCTCGGCCTTCAAGGCCATTGAGCCCCGCGCCGTCGAGGGCGACGTGAAAGGCGTACGGGTAATCCCGCATATGTCCCCTACCGCAGCCGGGTCAGGTGCCGTCAATGCTTTCAGCATGAGCAATAGATCGCAAGCGCTGGGGTTTGCCTTCCCGACTAGCCGCACCCATTGACAGTCTCCGGGTCCCCTGTCATGGTTGTCGGGTACTAACCGAAAACGTTGTTCTCAGATAAGGCAGCCATGCGCGCGGACCCGGTGACGATGTGAATTCTGTGCAGCGACCGATGGCTTGGTTGCCGCACTCCATCGCCGAGGCGTCCACCGAGACGCCGGCGGGCGGCGATGTGGGCTTGCCTGCGGCGTGGTCGCATCTGATGGAGCAGCTCAACACTGCCGCGCAGATCGTCGAATCCGATGCCGCAAGCCGAAATCGGGTCGATCTCGCGGCGGGAATGCGGCATCTGCTGGTGCTGCTGGCCACTGGCATCGACGAGGCGTTGCGCTTCGATCCCGATCCGATTCTGCGGGTTCAGCGCGCCAGCACGACCGACATCCTCACTTGGGGGATGGAATGTCCAGACTGCCTGTACACCCGCGCGACGATGCGTGGTGGGGAGAGCTATCGGCTGTCCGGCAATCGTGGCACCGCAAGGTATGTCGGGCTGCAGACGATGAACGGCATCGTTTCCACCGCGAATGCTTTAGTCGACGAGCTGGTCACCGACGGTGACGGCAATTTCGAGGTGGTGCTGTCCGCCGAGGAACACGACGGCAACTGGATGCCGATCGACGGTGCGCATCCGACACTGACCGTCCGGCACTTCTTCTACGACTGGGACACCGAGACGCCGTCGTCTTTACGCATCGAACGGATCGGCGATCCGGCGCGGCGTGAGGCTGTCGAGGTCGATTCCGACGTAGTGGTGTCTCGGCAGTTGGTCGCCCTCGGTGATTTCGTGCACGATAATCTCGACTTCTTCCTGCAGTTCGGTGCGGCGGCGCCGCCGAACGGCTTTCTGCCTCCGATCGATCGCACCGCGATCGGTGCGGCCGCGGAGAACAAACCCGTGATCGGGCGGTGGGAACTCGACCCTGAGCAGGCGTTGATCCTCGAAGTTGAACCACCCCAAGGGGTTTACTGGAGCTATTCGCTCGGCAACCCGTGGTGGGAAACGATTCACTACGGCCGCCACCAATCCAGCCTGAACGCGCACCAAGCGGTGGCGGATTCCGACGGCCTGGTGCGGGTGGTGGTCTGCGGACGCGATCCCGGGGTGGCCAATTGGCTTGACACCGCAGGCTTCAGCAACGGTGCGATGATCCTGCGCTGCGTCCGCACCAGTACGGCACCGACTCCGAGCAGCAGAGTTGTCGCGTTCGACGAGATCGCGTCCGCGCTGCCCGCGGACACCGCCAGGATCAGCGCCGACCAACGCGCATCGGTGCTCGAGCGACGCCGGCGTGCCGTCCACGAAAGGTTCGCCCTGTGACGTTTTCTGCCGACGAACTCGAAGACGGTGCGCGCGCCGCAACAGGGCTGGATGACTTCGGATCACCTTATTACCGAGAGGGTTTGGAGCGCACCGTCGACGCGTTGAACAACGAGGCGGAGCTGTCCGAGATAGGCAACGTCATTCAGCACGCCACCATCAGCAACGCGCTGATCCAGCGACTCAAGGTCGAAGACACCTACACACAGCACCCGGAGATCGATGACGAGGTGGTGGGCGGACCCGTGTTCGTCATCGGACTGCCCCGCACCGGAACTACGGCGCTGAGCCAATTGGTGGCCGCCGATCCGCAGTTCCGTTCGCTGCGGATGTGGGAGTCGCAGGCGCCCACTCCCCCGCCGGAGACGGCCACCCAAGACTCCGACCCACGCATCGCGCAGGCCGAAGAAGGCCTGCGAATGCTCGACGAGATGTTCCCGTTGATGAAGACGATGCACAACTCCGAGGCGACGGCGGCGACCGAATGCCAAGACCTGATGGGCATGAGTTTTCGTACCTTCCACTTCGACGGCGCGGTTCGGGTCCCCAGCTACCTGGACTGGCTGATGCACTGCGACATGCGTGAGACGTACACGTTCCATCGTCGGGTGCTCAAACTTCTGCAGTGGCATTGCCCGCCGACGTTGTGGCACCTGAAAACTCCGGTGCACATGTTCGCGCTGGACGCCCTGATCGAGGCGTACCCGAACGCGAAATTCCTCTGGAGCCATCGCGATCCCGCCAAAGTCATGGGCTCGGTGTGCAGCCTGATCCAGTATGTGCGCAGCTGGAGCAGTGACCGAGACGATCCTGAGGAACTGGGTGCAGAGCAGCTTGACAGCTGGGCGGAAGCCGTTCGCCGCGCGATGGACTTCCGCCGACGCTTGGGTGACAACCGGTTCGCCGATGTCGCCTTCGCGGACTTGCAGCATGATCCGGTGGGCACATTGCGGGCCGGCTACGCATCGCTGGGCTTGACGTTCTCCGAAGATACCCAGCGGGCCGTAGAGCAGTGGGCCGACGAACACAAGCCCGGCTCGCGTGGCGCACACGACTACGAATTGTCCGACTACGGGCTGACGCCCGAAGGTGTTCGCGAACGGTTCGGCGACTACCTGCGCACCTACGACGCGACCGGATGACCGCCCCACGTACGCGGCGACGAAGCAAGCTTGCTCCGGACCCCGACGTGCGCCGCACGATCGTCGCCGCCGCCTCAGAAGCCCTGCGCGAACAAGGAGTTCGGGGACTCAGCGTCGCCGCCGTCCTGGATCGTGCCGAGCTCAGCACCCGAGCGTTCTACCGGCATTTCGAATCGAAGGACCAGCTAGTCGCGGCGGTGTTTCTCGAGATGGCCCATGCCGAGAAGCGAAGGCTGCAAAGGAAAATGGCCAAGGCCGGCGATCCAGTCGAGGCGGTCGCCGCCTGGATCGACGGTCGGCTCGACCTGGCGTTCGACGAGAACGTCAAATCCGATTTGCGGCTCTTGTCGCTGGAGGCCCAGTCACAGATGTTCGCTGCTCCCGAACTGATTCAGCCCGCCTTTGAAGAGATGCTCAAACCGCTGATCGAGCAGCTGAACGATGGACTGAGGGACGGCGTGTTCCATGACGTCGATCCGGTGGCCGAAGCACAGTCGATTCAGGGCGTGGTATGGGCGAGCACTGAACGACAATGGGCCGCAGCCAATTACGAACGTGGTGAGGTCCGGCGACGAGCTCTCCGGTTCTGCCTGCGCGGTCTGGGAGTGAAGCCCGAAATTATCGCAGACATCGCCGTGCGCGACCGATTGTAAGGAGCAGCAATGGACCTGGGTCTGGCCGGATCGACCGCCGTCGTCACCGGCGGCAGCAAGGGTATGGGGCTGGCGATCGCACAAACTCTGGCAGCCGAAGGAGCCAGTGTCGCGGTGATGGCCCGGGGCACGGCAGCCCTGGACCTGGCGGTGGAATCGCTGCGAGCGGCGGGCGCACCCGACGCCGTCGGGATCAGCGTGGACATGACCGATGCCTCGTCGATCTTGAGCGGCTTCGACGAGGTGTCCGATCGTTGGGGACGGCTGAACAGCCTGGTCCACACCATCGGCCCGGGCGACGGGTACTTCGAGCAGATGGACGATGCCGAGTGGGACGCCGCCTTCACGTTGGGCACCATGGCGGGCGTCCGTTCTATTCGCGCCGCGTTGCCGATGCTGCGCGCCGCGGATTGGGCCCGCATCGTCACCTTGTCCGCGCATTCCATCCAGCGGCAGAACCCGCGCATCGTCGCCTACACGGCGTCGAAAGCGGCCCTGTCCAGCGTCACCAAAAACCTGTCGAAAAGCCTTGCCAAGGACGGAATTTTGGTGAACTGCGTGTGCCCGGGGACCATCGTGACCGCGAGCTTCACCGAGAACCTCAAGGACATCCTCGCTGCCGACGGCCTCGATGCGTCCGACCCGCACGATGTCATGACCTGGATCAATGACAACTTCCACCAACCGTGCGACCTCGGGCGTGCCGGGCTGCCCGAGGAGATCGCGTCCATCACCACCTATCTGGCCTCTCAGCGGAATGGTTACGTCACCGGCGCGACGGTGAACGTCGACGGAGGATCGGACTTCGTCTAGCCACGATTGCGTGAGAGCGGTCGGGAGAATAACATTCTCCTCATTGGCGAATGAGTGTCTCAGAGCTCGCAAAGAAGGGGGCTCGATCAACGGTGACCGACACGTTGAGCGTGCAGCGGCCGCACAACGGCGTGGTCGTGCTGCAGCTGAACCGGCCCGCACGGCTCAACGCGCTCAACGACGTCATGGTCGGCGCGCTCACCCAGACGCTTGCCGCCCTCGGGTCGGACAGCTCGGTCAACGCCGTCGTGCTGACCGGCGCGGGACGTGGCTTCTGCTCGGGCATCGACATGCGCGATTTCGGTCCGCGATTACCCGAGGCGACCGATCCCGCTATCGACCGGCTGCGTTTTCAAGAGACGATGGCCGAGCTGCCGCAAGCAATCCGCGACATCCCGCAACCGGTGATCGCCGCGGTCAACGGTCCGTGCGTGGGTGCGGGTCTGGCGCTGTGCCTGGCCGCCGACATCCGAATCTGCTCGACGGCAGCGACATTCGGCAACGGAGCGATCCTGCTCGGCCTGTCGGGCGCCGAGATGGGGATGAGCTACTTCTTGCCGCGCATTGTCGGGACAAGCGTGGCCGCCGATTGGATGCTGACCGCCCGTACCGTCTCCGCAGACGAGGCCGACCGCCGCGGGTTGGTCAGCGAAATCGTCGCACCCGAGAATCTTGTTGACCGAGCGCTGGAAATAGCCACTCGGATAGCCGAACTCACGCCGTTGGGCGTGCAACTGACGAAACGCGCGTTGCAGGTCAACACCGACGCCGCCGGATTGGAACCCGCGCTCGAACTGGAGAACCGCAACCAGGTACTCAGCCATGCGACCGACGAGGCCGCGGCGCGCCGGCAGTCGTGGTCGTCATGACGGGCCCGCTGCGAGGGGTGCGAGTAGTGATGATGGGCGGGCTGGGGCCCGGACCGTTCTGCGGCATGCTGCTCGGCGACCTCGGCGCTGAAGTGGTTCGGGTGGACCATGTACGAGAGGTCGACGGGAAGCTGCCCATTGACTACACGGTGCGGCGCAACCAGCGCTCGATCGCCGTCAACCTCAAAGATTCGCGTGGCCCTGAGTTGGTACGGCGACTGGTCGCGGGCGCGGACGCGTTCGTCGACGTGTTCCGGCCCGGTGTGGCCGAACGCCTCGGTATCGGGCCCGACGAGTTACTCGACGCCAACCCGCGGCTGGTGTACGCGCGGATGACCGGCTACGGCCAGGACGGTCCGTATGCCGACCGGGCCGGCCACGACATCAACTACATCGCGCTGACCGGGGCACTGCACGGCATAGGCACTGCCGAAAACCCCGTCCCGCCTTTGAATCTCATCGGCGACTACGGCGGCGGCGGCATGCTGCTGGCCATCGGATTGCTCAGCGCGATCCTGGAGTCCCGGCAGTCCGGTCAAGGTCAAGTGCTCGATGTCGCGATGGTCGACGGGGCGGCGACGATGATGGCCCCCTACTACGGCATGGTGCACGCCGGCACATGGCGCGATCATCGGTGCGACAACATCCTCGACGGTGCAGCGCATTTCTACGGCGTATACCGCACCGCCGACGACAAGCACGTCGCGGTGGGGGCGATCGAGCCGCAGTTCTACGCCGAGCTCTGTCGATGCCTCGGGGTGGATGTACCGCATGATGACGATGCGCCGTCGGCGTGGCGCGCACATCGAGAAGCATTGGCGGCCCGGTTCTTACAGAAGACCCGTGCCGAATGGGAGCAGCAACTCGGCACACCCGGGTCGTGCGCTGCCCCGGTATTGACAATCACTGAGGCGCCGAACCATCCGCACAACGTCGCGCGACAGACGTTCATCGAGGTCGACGGCGTGCCGCAACCCGCACCGGCGCCGCGGTTTTCCCGCACCATGCCGGCGCCGCCACGCTCGCCGGCGCTGCCCGGCGACCACACCGCAGCCGTTTTGGCCGGACTGGGATTTGATGACAGCGCGGTCGCCGAGTTGACCGGTGCTGGCGTGGTCCGCCAGAGCGCAGCGGGCCGTACCAACTGAGTATCGAAAGGACGATCGGTGGCTTGGGACTTCTCGACTGACCCGGAATGGGCTGGGCAACTCAAGTGGGTTGACGAGTTCGTGCGTTCGGAATGTGAGCCAATTGACCTGATTGTCAAGGAGTCTCACGACCTCAACGACCCGGTGCGCCAGGCGCTCATTCCTCCGCTGCAGAAGATCGTCAAGGAGCGCGGGCTGTGGGCTACGCATCTGGGGCCGCACCTGGGTGGTCCCGGATACGGCCAGGTGAAGCTGGCGTTGCTCAACGAAATACTCGGCCGCTCCGAATGCGCCCCGATTGTTTTCGGTTCGCAAGCGCCGGATTCCGGAAACAGCGAGATTCTGGCGCACTACGGCACTCCCGAACTCAAGAAGCGTTATCTCGAGCCGCTGCTGGACAATCGGATCATCTCCTGCTTCTCGATGACCGAGCCACAGGGCGGCGCCGATCCGAAAGAGTTCACCACCAGCGCGGTCCAGGATGGCGATCACTGGGTGATCAACGGCGAGAAGTGGTTCTCGTCGTTTGCATCGATGGCGTCGTTTTTGATCGTGATGGCGGTGACGGACCCCGATGCCTCGCCATATCAACGTCATTCGATGTTCGTCGTGCCCGCTGAGACGGCGGGCATCAACGTCCTGCGTGATGTGGGCCTCGGTTACCAGCCGCTCGGCGGTGGTGGCCGCGAGGGTTATGTGCGGTACGAGAATGTCCGGGTTCCCGCCGATCACATGCTCGGCCCGCGCGGCGGTGCGTTCGTCGTCGCGCAGACCCGGCTCGGCGGCGGCCGGATTCACCACGCGATGCGCACGGTCGGACTGGTTCGTCGGATCTTCGACATGCTTTGTGAGCGTGCGGTTTCCCGGCATACCCAGGGTCAGATGTTGAGCGACAAGCAACTCGTCCAGCAGATGGTCGCCGACTCGTGGATGGAGATCGAGGCGTTCCGGCTGCTCACCCTGCAGACCGCGTGGAAGATCGACCAGCACAACGACTACAAGGCCGTGCGGGCTGACATCTCGGCGGTCAAGGCGATGATGCAAAAGGTGTTGCACGACGTGTCGGCCCGGGCGCTGCAACTGCACGGATCGCTGGGCACGACGCACGAGATGCCCTTCGTCCAGCACCTTGTCGAGTCGTTCGTGTTGGGGCTGGCCGACGGTCCGACCGAGGTGCACAAGGTCACGCTGGCGCGGCTGCTGCTCAAAGATCGCACGCCGTCACCCGACGTGTTTCCGTCCGAACACATTCTGCGACTGCGGGAAGCGGCCGAGGCCAAGTTCGCCGACAAGCTTGCCGGCGTGCCGCGGAACTAACCGAGCAACTCGCCCGCGCGCGACAGCAGGAGCGGCAGCACCGGCGCCATCGCCTCCAGCTCAGGGTCCGGCGTGCTGCGCCGCCGGTTGTGCTTGACGATCAGCGACCACGTCGCGGTCGACTTGAAGCAGGCCAGTGCGCAGAACCAATTCAGTTCTGGCACTTCGCTTCCCAACGCCTGCCGATAGATCGTTGCCAGCTTGTCGACCGGCGGCACCGCCGCGGCGTATCGGGTGGGTCGGCGGTAGGTGCGCGGGTCGCAGTTGATCAGAAACCAACCTGCGTCGACGCGCGGATCCCCGACCGACCAGATCTCCCAGTCGATGATGGCCGTGATGCGGTCCTGCTCGGCTAATAGGTTGCCGAGCCGAAAGTCGCCGTGCACGAGTGCGGGCGGCAGGGGCCGCGGTGCGCTGAATCGCAGCGCGGTCGCGACCTCGCGCCACCCCGGTGCGAGCTTGGCATCGGTGGTCTCCAGCGTCCGGCACCACCGCTCGACCTCGTCACGCAATCCGGTGACCGGCTCAGAAGCCAGCCCCACGGCGCCGGGCTCGATGCGATGCAGCTGCGCAAGTGTCGCCGCGGCGTTATGGAAGCGCTCCGCGACAGTGAGTTCTGGTCCGCCATCGACATCGTCGAATAGCGGCTCGCAGCTGATCCCGTCGATGAAGGACATCACGAACAGCGGCGGCACGTCGGGCGGGTCACCGGGGTCCTCGAAAAGCAGTTCCGGAACCGGTACCGGTGTCGGGCTCAGCGCCCGGATGACGCGGGCTTGCCGCAACACATCGCGATGCGCGATCGGGGGTACCCCCGGCGGCGCTACTTTGACGACCACGCGTTGATTTCCGCGCTGTCCCGCGTAGGTCAGGCTTGACGCACCACCGGCCAACGACTCCAGCGCAGAAACGTCTCGTGACGAAAGTCGCTCAGCAAGCTGGACGAGAAGTGGGTCGGTCAGTGCAACCACCCGATCTCACGCAGAAACGGCTGCGTATGCGCAATCCTGCCGGTCATCGTTGTGGGGTCTCCCGTAACCAGGGTCAGTGCGGTTTGAGTGATGAGCTCGATGTCTTCGGTATCGATCTTGGCCAGATCGAGAGTCCCCGCGCCGGGGGTGGCCACCGGGTTCGACGGCGCCGCCGCATTCACCGCGATGCCATCGGTATAAAGCTCCGCCGCAAGGCTTTTCGTGAGGCGGTTCAGTGCCGCCTTGACCGTGCCGTAGACCCCGAAGCCGGCGGTGCGGTCGAACTCAGAGAACGGCGGCCCCTCAGGCATATCACCACCGAGCGAGGTGATGTTGAGTATCCAGCCGCGGCCCCGTTCGCGCATGGCCGGGATGGCCAGCTGAGACAGATGCATCGGTGCCAGCACATGCATTTCGATCATCACCCGTGCGCGCCGCTCCGGAAACTCGTCGAGTGGCCGCAGGAACGTCACCGCGGCATTGTTGACCAAAATGTCTGGTGGACCGACTTTTTCGACCAGATCGCCAAATAGCCGTTCCCGGTCTTCGGATTTCGACAAGTCGGCCTGGATCGCGATGGCCGTGCCACCAGCGGTGGTGATCTCTTCCAGCGTCTGCTGCAACGATCCGTGATATTTCGGATCGGGCTCGAGGGTGCGGGCAGTGAGCCCGACCGTCGCACCTTCTTCGGCCAATCGCTGCGCGATCGCCTTGCCCAGTCCACGGCTGGCGCCGGTCACCAGGGCGACCTTGCCGTCGCAGGCTCCTGCCATCGTCTGACCTATCTCCTCGGCGAGCGGAGAACAGCTTCTCCGATAGTGAGAATCCCGTTCCCGGATGGCTCGAAGTATAGGTTCCGGGATCGAGGTTCGTGGCCACGCCGAGATCACTGAGCGTGCCCTGAGTGGTGCACCGAATCGACTCAGGCCGTGCGCGACTGGGGCTGTTTGCTGCGCTGCGGATCTGAGCTGGGATTTAGTAAGCCGTTTTGCCGGGTTTGCCCTGTTGACGCGGTGTCAGTTAGCTGGGAATCCGCTGGCAACCTGAGATTTGCCCAAGAAATTGCATTGACTTTCTATATTACTCCTGAGTAGTGTCCCGTGACGTTACTCACAAGTAACAACACCCCCTCCCTGCATCACAAAACCCGGACAAGTAGGAGTAAGACCTAATGCACAATCGCTTGATATTGGCTGGTCTAGCAGCCACTGGCGGGCTGCTGGCTACCGCGTTTCTGCAGACAGCAGTCGCTGTCGCGGATGCCGGCGCGGACGCTTTCACCATCGGCGGCTTCACCTTCGACCCCCAGTTGGCAGCCGGCGGCGAGGGCTTCGACCCCGTCGCTCAGCTCACTACCTCTCCCCCGCTGCTGGAACTCGGTGGCGGAACGGCGCTCGGGCTGCCGCTCGCGACTCAAGACTTCAACATCTACGACCCCACCAGCGGCACCGAACTGG
>NZ_DATNJW010000280.1:0-2359 GCF_035603715.1 Mycobacterium sp.
ATCGACCTGCAGCAGACGCTGACTTTCATCGACAAGGCGTACGAGTTCGTCAAGGAGACTGTCGCTCACGGTGGCTCGGTCTTGTTCGTCGGCACCAAGAAGCAGGCGCAGGAATCCATCGCCGACGAGGCGACCCGGGTGGGAATGCCGTACGTCAACCAGCGCTGGCTGGGCGGCATGCTGACCAACTTCTCCACGGTGCACAAGCGCCTGCAGCGGCTCAAGGAGCTCGAGGCGATGGAGCAGACCGGTGGCTTCGAGGGCCGCACCAAGAAGGAGATCCTGGGTCTGACCCGCGAGAAGAACAAGCTGGAGCGCAGCCTGGGCGGTATCCGCGACATGGCGAAGGTTCCGTCGGCAGTCTGGGTCGTCGACACCAACAAGGAGCACATCGCGGTCGGCGAAGCCCGCAAGCTGGGCATCCCGGTCATCGCGATCCTGGACACCAACTGCGACCCCGACCTGGTCGACTACCCGATCCCGGGCAACGACGACGCGATCCGCTCGGCGGCCCTGCTGACCAAGGTGATCGCTTCAGCGGTGGCCGAGGGCCTGCAGGCCCGTGCCGGTCTGGGCCGCGGCGACGGCAAGCCCGAAGCCGAAGCCGCTGAGCCGCTGGCCGAATGGGAGCAGGAACTGCTGGCTTCGGCGACCGCAACCGCCGCGCCGGCCGAACAGGCCGCCGCGGTCGCAACCGAATCAACCACCACGGAAGGCTGAGATGGCCAACTTCACCGCTGCCGACGTCAAGAAGCTCCGTGAGCTGACCGGCGCCGGCATGCTCGACTGCAAGAACGCGCTGTCGGAGACCGATGGTGATTTCGAGAAGGCGGTTGAGGCGCTGCGGATCAAGGGCGCCAAGGACGTCGGCAAGCGCGCCGAGCGGGCCACCGCCGAGGGCTTGGTCGCCGCCAAAGACGGCGCGCTGATCGAGCTCAACAGCGAGACCGACTTCGTCGCCAAGAACGCGGAGTTCCAGAAAGTCGCTGAGGAGATCGTCGCCGCGGCGGCCAAGTCCAAGGCCGCCGACGTCGATGCTGTCAAGGCGGCCAGCATCGGTGACAAGACCGTTGAGCAGGTGATCGCCGAGCTGTCCGCCAAGATCGGGGAGAAGCTCGAACTGCGGCGGGTCGCGTACTTCGACGGCACCGTCGAGACCTACTTGCACAAGCGCGCCGCCGACCTGCCCCCGGGCGTCGGTGTGCTGGTCGAGTACACCGGCGGCGACGCTGATGCCGCGCACGCGGTCGCATTGCAGATCGCCGCGCTCAAGGCTCGCTACCTGACTCGGGACGACGTGCCCGAGGACGTGGTGGCCAGCGAACGGCGCATCGCCGAGGAGACCTCACGCGCAGAAGGCAAGCCGGAGCAGGCGCTGCCCAAGATCGTCGAAGGCCGCCTGGGCGGGTTCTTCAAAGATGTCGTGCTGCTCGAGCAGCCCTCGGTCTCGGACAGCAAGAAGTCGGTCAAGGCGCTGCTCGACGAAGCCGGTGTCACCGTGACCCGGTTCGTCCGTTTCGAGGTCGGCCAGCAGTAGCATCAGCCGGATGCGACATGTGCACGCATTCGGTGACGACGCGCTCGGTCACCTCGACGCCGTTGGTCTGATCGACGCCCTCAACTCCGGTCGGGTAGGCCGGGCCGAGGTCGTCGAGGCAGCGATCGCGCGCACCGAAGCCGTCAACCCCGCCCTGAACGGCATGGCCTACGAGGCTTTCGACCGGGCTCGGGCCCAGGCGGCCGCACCCGCCCGCGCCGGCTTCTTCAGCGGCGTGCCGACGTTCATCAAGGACAACGTCGACGTCGCCGGGCTGCCGACGATGCGCGGCACCGACGCGTGGCCGCCGCGCCCGGCCGAAGCCGATAGCGAGTTCGCGCGGACGTACCTGGCCACCGGGATGACGCCGCTGGGCAAGACCCAGATGTCGGAATACGGCTTCAGCGCCTCGGCTGAACACCCGCGACTGGGACCGGTGCGCAACCCGTGGAACACCGACCACACCGCGGGCGCATCGTCGTCGGGCTCCGCTGCGTTCGTGGCCGCCGGTGTGGTGCCGATCGCCCATGCCAATGACGGTGGGGGCTCGATCCGAATTCCCGCGTCCTGCAATGGACTCGTCGGGCTGAAGCCGTCGCGTGGCCGGCTACCGCTGGACAAAGAAGTCAGGCAAATGCCGATTCGCATCGTCGCCAACGGGGTGGTCAGCCGATCGGTGCGAGACACCGCCGCGTTCTACCGGGAAGCCGAACGCATCTGGCGGGCGCCCAACCTCACGCCGATCGGAGACGTGCAGCATGCCGGAGCAAAGCGGCTGCGGATCGCCGTCATCACTCATTCACTTCTTCGCGAATCCAGCCC
>NZ_DATNJW010000281.1:0-2094 GCF_035603715.1 Mycobacterium sp.
CGTGCGGCGATCTCGTCGTTGCCCAGCCCCTCGACGGCATAGAGCACGATCTTGGCCCGCACGACGTGTGAATACGGTGACGTATATCTGCGGGCACGCCCTTCCAACTCGATGCGCTCAGCATCGGTCAGTATGAGGCGATATGGACTGCTTCGTGGCATGTCATTCCCTCCTCGAGGGAACCATGACACGGGACCGGACGAAAGTGTGGGATCTAAATTACGTCACTGTAATTATGTCAGCGACCACTTAGCCTGGATGCACCGATGCGCTGCGGGTGTGGAGTTGAATTTGGTTGTGTGCCTTGAAGTAGAGGTGGGTCGTCGTGTGGGCGTGGGTGATGGCCCGGCCTTGGTGTCGGGTTGTTCCTGTGGGTCTTTCGTGTCGAGGGGCGGCTGGAGGCGTCCGGGTTAGGCGAGGATCGGCGTGTTGTGTCGAGATAGGTTGTTGAACAGGGTGTTCCAGGCCGATTCCCATGGCCAGTTCCGGGGTAGGTGCAGGGTCAGTCGCCGGGCCGAGGATGCGATGCGTGCCGGGACTGTGATCAGGGTGGCGCGGATGGTGGCGGTGCGGGCTTTGGCCAGTGCGGGTCCGGTGATGGTGGCTGCGGCGCGGGTGAGGTTGAACGCCATCACTGCGGCTACCAGCCAGGCGGCGTTGGCGTTGAAACGTCCCGAGGGCAGGTGCGCCAGGGCAGAGTCTTTGAGGTCGGCGTGGACCTGCTCGATGATCGCGTGGCCGCGGTGGGTCTTGTCGGCGCTAACGGTGTCCAGGTCGCTGGTGGTGAAGAACGCGTGGAAACGCCAGGTGCCGAACAGGGCGCCTTGGCCGTGGTTGCTGCTGGGGTTGAGGTCGGGGATGCGGCGCACCACCAACCGGCCCGGGATCTGCTCGGTGGCCTTTCTGGAGCTAAACGCGGTGAACGCGATCTCGGCGACCTCGGCGCGGGAGATCCATTGCCGGGTGGTTTCGTCGTAGACGGCGTCGGTGTACTCGATGGGTGTCCAGTCCTGCTCGCCGATCGCGGCGATCGCGGTCTTGACCGTTGAGTCCAGGCGCACGGTGATCGACACCTGGGCCCCGCCGCGGATCGCCGCCGCCACGGAGGGGTGTCCGTAGAACGCGGAATCGGCCCGCAGCAGCACCGCTTGTGTCGTCTCAGTCGAACGCAGACGCCGCACGGTGGCCAGGGTGTCGGCCACGATCCGGGCAGCTCCGCGGGCAGACCCGCATGCGCCTTTGCGGAGTCGCTGCCCGAGGATCACCGGTGCGGCGTGTTCGGTGGTGACGGTGGCGATCAGAGCGTTGAGTCCCCGCACTCCGGAGTAGCCGTAACCCGATCCTTGTTTGGCGTAGCCGTGCACTTCGATGACGGTGTCGTCGAGGTCGACCAGTACAGGACCGTTGATCCCGGCCAGTACTGGGGTTCGACCGTGCAGTCCGGTCACCAGTCGGTCTGCCACGGCATCGAGTTGGCGGACGTGACCGAAGCTGAATTCCCGCAGGAATGACCCCAACGTCGAGGGCGCATACGGGCGGTCGAACAGGGACCTCATCGCCCCGTGCCGCAACAGGGCCATGTCCGCGATGCTGTCTGCACCGGCGACCATGCCCGCGACCAGCGCGCTCACCTTCGCCCCGGCGTTGGCGCCCCTGTCGGTCGGCAGGCTCAGGTGCTTCTCGGCCAACGCCGCCAGGCCGCACTGCTGGGCCAACGACACGATCGGGACCAGCCCGGCGCACGACACCAGATTCGGGTCGTCGAAGATCGCCGACGCTACGGGCCGACTATGAGATAGTTGCATCGACGAGATGCCCTTCGTTGTGGCCGAATTTGATCCTGGAGAAATCTCATTCTTCCACCACGACAGGGCATTTCGCCGCTACGACCCACCCCAGACCCATACCACATCGGTGCATCCAGGCTAAGGAGCACCCTAATTGACCACCACCAATACTCCCGGTGCCGTACCCGGTTGCGTATCCGGTTCCGTACAACGCAGCGACGACCCGAACGTCCATGGCGTCGCCGAGACGAAGGCTTTTTTCAAGACGACCAAGTTCATCGTCTTCATCGTCGCGACCGTCGGGGGG
>NZ_DATNJW010000282.1:0-13520 GCF_035603715.1 Mycobacterium sp.
AGTGAAGGCTGCGGGATCCTGGTGCTCAAGCGGCTCAGCGACGCGGAGCGCGACGGCGACCGGATTGCCGCGGTGATCCCGGGCAGCGCCGTCAACCAGGACGGCGCGTCCAGCGGTCTGACTGTGCCCAATGGTGGTGCACAGCAACGGCTTATCTCCACCGCGCTGGCCCGGGCCGGCCTGGCCGGCGGCGACGTCGACTACCTCGAGGCGCACGGAACCGGTACGCCGCTCGGCGACCCGATCGAGGTGCAGGCGGCCGGTGCTATTTACGGTGCCGCCCGTGACGCCAACCGGCCGCTGCTGATGGGATCGGTCAAGAGCAACATCGGTCACACCGAATCGGCATCCGGAGCCGCGGGTCTGATCAAGGTCGTGCTGTCCCTGCAGCACCGGGAGCTGCCGCAGAGCTTGCACTTCGATAACCCGTCACCGCACATCCCTTGGGGCACACTGCCGGTGAAGGTCGTCGACAAGCTGACCCCGTGGGAGCCCGATGGCCGGCCGCGTCGGGCCGGGGTGAGTTCGTTCGGATTTACCGGTACCAACGCTCACGTGCTGATCGAGGAGGCTCCGGCGGCACAGCCGGTGATCATCGACGAAGAATCGACTGACGACCTCGTGGCAACGCCGGACCCGAGCGGCAAGGAAGAGTCGGTCAACGTGCTGCCGCTGTCGGCGCGCTCCCCAGAGGCGCTGGTGGAATTGGCACAGCGCTACGCGTCCTGGCTGACCATTAACCCGGATGCCGACATCGCCGAGGTGTGCCGCACGGCCGGAGTGGGTCGCTCGCACTTCGAGCACCGCGCTGGGCTCGTGGTGGAGTCCGTGCAGAGTGCGGGCGCGGGTCTCGCCGACTTGGCCGCCGGCCAGCAGCGTCCCGGTGTGGTCCGCGGCGAATGCACCGACCGGCCCACGACGGCGTGGCTGTTCACCGGTCAGGGCAGCCAGTACCCAGGTATGGCACGCGAATTGTTCGACGCTGAGCCGGTTTTCGCGGAGACGGTGAAACGCTGCGCCGAGGCGGTCAGCGAGATCTTGCCGCAGCCGCTGTTGGAGGTGATCTTCGCCACCGACCGCGAGACCGGTGGCAAGGCCGGGGAAACGCTAAAGCACACGTCATTTGCGCAGCCGGCGCTGTTTGCGATCGAAATGGGTCTGGCCCGATTGTGGCAGTCGTGGGGCATCGAGCCCGATGTGGTCCTGGGGCACAGTGTGGGTCAGTACGCGGCGGCATGCGTCGCCGGGGTGTTCAGCCTCGAAGACGGTGTGCGGCTGATGGCCGAGCGCGGACGGCTGTTCGGCAGTCTGCCCGCGGGCGGACGGATGGTGGCGGTATTCGCCGACCCCAAGCTCGTCGAGCAGATTGCCGGCGAATTTCCGAAGGTGTCGGTCGGGGCGTACAACGGCCCCAACACCGTGCTTTCGGGTCCAGGAGAAGACCTCGAGCAGGTCGTCGCCAAGTTTAGCGAGGACGGGGTGCGCTGCACGTGGCTGGAAACCAGCCACGCCTTCCACTCGGAGTTGCTGGACCCGGTGCTCGGTGAGTTCGAGTCGTTCGCAAGCCAATTCGAGTACGCGGTGCCGACGTTGCCACTGGTCTGCAACCGCACCGGCGCCATCCTGACGACGGAAACCCCGCTGGATGCGCAGTATTGGCGGCGGCATTCCCGCCAGCCGGTGCAGTTCGCCGAGAGCGTTCGTACCGTTGCGGCGCTGGGCTGCTCGGTGCTGATGGAGATCGGCCCGCAGCCGGTGCTCACCGGGGCCGCGGTGCAGGTGTGGCCGGAGCATCTGGCCGCGCCGCGTGCGATCGTGTCGCTGCGTAAGGGTGTCGGTGACCGTGGCCAGATCGCTGATGCGTTGGCCAATGCCTACGTCAGCGGACACCGGCCCACGTTCGCCGCGCTGCACCCGGAGCGTGGCCGCAAGCTGGAACTGCCCACGTATCCATTCCAGCGCCGTCGCTTCTGGCCGAAGAGCTCGGCGATCACCGTCGACGGTCCTGCGACGTCCGGACTGCTGGGCAGCGGAAAGGATCTCGCTTCCGGCGACTCCGTCTACACCAGCAGGCTGTCGGTCAAGTCGCAACCGTGGCTGTCCGACCACGTGATCTACGGCACCGTCGTCGTTCCTGGTGCCACGTATGCCGCGATGGCTCTGGCTGCGGTTGGCACGCCTGCGCACGTCAAAGAGGTCTTCTTCTACGAGCCGATCATATTGCCGGAGAAGGCTTCTCGTGAGGTGCAGCTGCTGCTCCATCCGCTTGATGACGGCGACGGCTGGAAATTCCAGGTGCACAGCCGCCCTTACGGTGTTAGCGACGCCGAGTGGTCGTTGAACGCGGACGGGACGGCGGTCGCCGGCGCCGGAGACGAGCCGGAAGCCGATCCAGTGGAACCCGTTGACACAGCAATCGAGCGGATGGAGCGCATGCGCCCGCAGGAGCTGTTCGAGACTTTCGACGACATGGAATTGTCGTGGGGACCGAACTGGTCTGGATCGCTGAAGTCGCTGTGGCTCGGCGAGGGCGAGGCGATCGGCGACATCTCCGTCGGCGAAGAGCTCTCCGAGAACCTCGGAACCGAGCCGATGCATCCAGTCTTGATGGACCTGTGCACCGGTGTGGCCTTCCCCGCGTTCCCGGCGCTGCGCGCAGCCGAACAGGGCGTCAACGTCTTGTTCCTGCCGTTGCGCTACGAGCGAGTGACGTTGCGGGAGAAGATGCCTCGCCGGTTCTACTGCCGTGCGAAATGGCACACCAATGAACTCGACAGCGAAACCCAGGTCTTCGACCTCGACTACATCGATCGAGACGGCCGCAATCTGGGTGGGATCAAAGGCTTCACCGTCAAGCGGGCGCCGCGAGAGGCGCTGCTGCGCGGCCTCGGTGGCGACACGACCCGGCTGCTGTACACAGTCGGTTGGCACGAGGTGCCGCCGCCGAGCGATGACGCCGGGAACGTCAGCGGCACATGGCTGATTGCCGGGGACGGCGAACTTGCGGCCCAGGTACCGGGCTGCATCTCATTCGACCGGATCACCGATCCAGAGCTGCTGGGACAGCTGTTGTCGCAGGCCCACGAGAAGGGGATGCCGATCTCGGGCATCGTCTGGCGCGGCGCCGGACCGACTGCGGACGAGTCGACCGCTGAGTCCGCCGCCCGACTGGAGGCCGAGATTACCGGCCTGCTCAGCGCCGTGCACACATTGCAAGGCGGCGAGGTGAAACTGCCTGGCGGACTGTGGATCGTCACCGAACGAGGCGTGGCGACCGAAGCCAGCGAACCGGTTGACCCGGTGCAGGCTGCGCTGTGGGGACTCGGACGCACCATCATCAACGAGGAGCCGGGCTTGCGTTGCAGGCTCATCGATTCCGACGGAGCAGAGGGGGCCGCGCGCTCGTTGGCCGGCTTGCTCGGCGTACCAGTCGACGAACCGGAACTCGCACTGCGCCAAGGAAGGTTCCTGGCATCTCGATTGCTGCAGTGGTCGCGCAGCGGCAACCTGACGGTGCCGCGGGCAGACGACTACGCCCTGCTTCCCACCGAACGTGGCGCGATCGACAACCTGCGTCTGACCGAGGCGGAAGTGTCGGCGCCGGACGAGGGTTACGTGCAGGTGCGGGTCGAAGCCGCGGGCCTGAACTTCCGCGATGTGCTCAACGTGTTGGGCCTCTACCCGGGTGACCCGGGGCCGGTCGGCGGCGACTTCGCCGGCACCGTAACCCAATTGGGTGAGGGCGTCACCGGACTGGAGGTCGGTCAGCGGGTCTACGGCTCCATGCAGGGCGCGTTCGCCAGCCGGTTCAACGTGCCGGCCCAGTTCCTGGCGCCGATCCCGGACGGGGTGAGCGCGGTTGACGCCGCAACCATTCCGGCCGCGGCGCTCACGGTTCGGCTCTCGTTCGACTGGGCGAAGCTGAACCCCGGCGACAAGGTGCTCATCCACGCCGCCAGTGGTGGTGTCGGATTGGCGGCCATCCAGATGGCGCAACATCACGGTGCCGAGGTCTACGCGACTGCGAGCACCTTCAAGCGGGCGACGCTGCGCAAACTCGGCGTGAAGCATGTGTACGACTCGCGCACAACCGATTTCGCCGACCAGATCCTCGCGGACACCGACGGTGCCGGTGTCGACGTGGTGCTCAACAGCTTGACCAGCGAAGGGTTCGTCGAAGCGACCATCCGGGCGACTGCCCAGAACGGCCGGTTCGCCGAGATCGCCAAGCGCGACATCTGGACTCCCGAGCAGATGGCCGAGGCCCGACCCGACATCGCCTACGAGATCGTCGCGTTGGACACCGTGATGTTCACCGAACCCGAGCGCATCCGCGACTTGCTCACTGAGGTATCGGACGGGCTGGCCAAGGGGGAGTGGACACCGCTGCCCGCCGAGGTCTATCCGCTGACGGAGGCCAGGACGGCGTTCCGCCGCATGCAGCAGGCCCGGCACATCGGAAAGATCGTGTGCCAGATGCCGACTCCGCTGCAACCGCGCGGTGATCGGAGCTATCTGATCACCGGTGGGCTCGGTGCCATCGGTCTGAGCACGGCGTCGTACCTCGCCCAACTCGGGGCCGGCGACATCGTGCTGACCAGCCGACGGGAGCCGAGCGCGGAGGCGCAACAGACGATCGAGGAGATCACCGAGCGCTACAAGTGCCGCATCCACACCTTCTCGGCCGATGTCGGCGTGGAGTCGGACGTCGAGAAGCTGTTGGAGCGCATCCGCGCGGAGTTGCCGCAGCTCGCCGGGGTCGCACATCTAGCAGGAGTGCTCGACGACGCCCTGCTTACCCAGCAGGACCTGGACCGATTCCGGACCACGTTGGCGCCCAAGGCGTTCGGCGCCCTCCACCTGGACCGACTGACGAGGGACGACAAGCTCGACTTCTTTATTGTGTCCTCGTCGGTGTCGAGCTTGCTCGGCTCCCCGGGTCAGGCCAACTACTCGACGGCCAACGCGTTGCTCGACGGTTTGATCGCGGACCGCAAAGCGCACGGCCTGCCCGCCACCGGTATCAACTTCGGTCCTTGGGGTGGGGGCGGTATGGCGTCGTCGGAGGCCGCCAGTGCCAACATCAGTGCGCAGGGTCTGCTTCCGCTGGATTCGGCGGGTGCGCTGGGTGCACTCGCCGAGGTGGTCGCCAATGGCACCGGACAGGCAACCATCCTGAAGGCCAACTGGGCGCGTGCGGCGAAGGTGCTGGGCAGTTCACGGCCACCGATCCTGGATCTGGTGTTGCCGAGTGACATGGCCGAGGTGGTCGACAGTGAGTTGCTCAAGCAACTGCAGGTGATACCGGTGGCGCAGCGAGCCGGCTTCATCACCGAATTCCTGCAACGCGAAGTGCAGGGCTTCCTGCGACTCGCGTCACCGCCGGCCGCAACGAGCCGGTTCCTGGACCTGGGCACCGACTCACTGATGGCCGTCGAACTCCGAAACCGGTTGCACAGCCAGTTCGGTGGCAAATTCACCATCAACGCGACCGCGGTGTTCGACTACCCGACCATCGGCGGGCTCGGCGAATACCTCGCGGCTCAGCTACCCGATGCGGAACCGGAGGCCGAGACGGCCGCCCCTTCAGATGCGCCGACAGCGGAGAGCCCGGAGCCGGATTCTGGTGAAGCGCAAGCGGAGACGGCGACCTCCTCGTCGAACGGCTCGTCGAACGGCTCGTCGAATGGCTCGGGGTCTCCTACGGCGGCGGAGCATGACCCGGCCTCCGAGCAGAGTTGATGCTCTAGGCGTCGATCTCGTTACAGGTGCTCAGGCTTTACAGCGTGACGATGTCGTAGTCGCTGACCTGATCGATCAGCACGTGCAGTTGATCTCGCGTCGACCCGAGGGTGTGGTCGATCGCGGTCAGCCGCGCCGCGTAATGACCAACCGGGTATTCGTTGGTCATCCCGATGCCACCGTGCAACTGGATGGCCTCCTGGCTGATGTGGCGGCCGGACCGGCCGATCTGGAGCTTGGCGCGCGCCGCGATCACTGGGTCGAAGTTGCCGTCGGCGACGGAGAGGCCGGCGTAGAGGTTCATGCTGCGGGCCAGTTCCAGCGACACGTACATGTCGGCGGACCGCTGGGTCAGCGTCTGGAAGGTGTTCAAGGTGACGCCGAACTGCTTGCGCTGCTTGAGGTAATCGGTGGTCAGACGCAGCGCTTCCTCCATCACGCCGACCGCCTCGGCGCACAGCGCGGACTGGATGCGGACCAGGCCGTTGCGGATCGCCGTCGACGCGTCCACCGCATCGCCGAGGGGTTCGCCGGCGGCGTTGTCCAGGTCGATCTGCGCGCCGCGCTGACCGTCGAAGGTGCGGTACGGGTGGCGGCTGACGGCGTCACCGTCGACCAGGAACAACCCGACTCCGCCGTCGGGTAGCTTCGCGCTGACCACCAGGGTGTCGGCCGAGTCGCCGGCCAACACCGGGTTCTTGTGTCCGGTCAGCACCCACGAATCACCTTGCTGCACCGCCGTTGTCGCGACGTTGTCACTGAGGGTCCCGCGTGCCCCGGGCTCCAGGTGCGCGAACGCCAGCAGCCGCTGACCCTCGGCGACTTCCCCGAGCAGCTCCTTTTGTGCGTCGTTGCCGACTTCGGCGATGATCGCGCCGGGCCCCAGCGCCGCGTGCACGACCGGTTCGGGCGCCAGCCGGCGTCCGACTTCGGTGAGCACGGTGATCACCTCGATCTGCCCGGCCTCGTCGGGGTCGAATCCCAGTCCGAGGATCCCGGTCTCGGCCAGCTGCGTCCACACCTCTCGGCTCCAGCCCAGGTCGGACTCGACGGCTTTGATCCGACTCTCCGCGTCATAACTCCGCGCGAGCAGATCGCGAGTGGTGTCGCGAAGCAGCGTCTGTTCTTCGCTCAGTTGAAAGTCCATGTCTGTTCCTGCCTTACAAGCCGAGAATGGTCGACGCGATGATGGTGCGCTGAACTTCGTTGCTGCCGCCGTAGATCGATGTCTTGCGGTAGTTCAGGTAGTGCGGTGCGCTGCCCTGTGCCCATGACGGCGACGCGATCTCGTTGCCGGCTTCGAACGGCAGCGCGTCCGGACCGGCGACCTCGACGAGCAGTTCCGTTGCGATCTGTTGCAACTGGCTGCCGCGCAGCTTGAGCACGGACGATGCCGGGTTGGGCTTGCCCTCCTTGGAACCGGACGCGACCCGCATTTGGGTGAGTTCCAATGCCAGCAAGTCGTTTTCGGCTTCGGCGACCCGGGCGGCGAACAGCGGATCATCCAGCAGGCCTTTTTCGGCGGCACGCTTCTTGACGTCAGCGATCTTGACCTTGGTGCGGCCCACCTGCGCGATACCGGTCCGCTCGTTGCCCAGCAGAAACTTGGCGTAACTCCAGCCCTGATTCTCTTCTCCGACAAGCTGATCGGCGGGCACCCGGACGTCCTCGAAGAACACTTCGTTGACCTCGACGCTGCCGTCGATCAACTTGATCGGGCGCATAGTGATGCCTGGGGTGTCCAAATCGATGAGCAAGAACGAGATACCGGCCTGCTTCTTGGGTGCTTGCGGGTCGGTGCGCACCAGGCAGAAAATCCAGTCCGCGTACTGGCCGAGCGTGGTCCACGTCTTCTGCCCATTGACGACGTAGCTGTCGCCGTCGCGCAGCGCGGTGGTGCGCAGCGAGGCCAAGTCCGAACCGGCTTCGGGCTCGGAGAAGCCTTGGCACCACCAGATGTCCAGGGCAGCCGTGGGCGGGAGAAAGCGCTCCTTGATCGCCTGCGACCCGAACTCGGCGATGACCGGGCCGACCATCTTCGCGTTGAAGTTCAGCGGCTCCGGCACGGAGGCCAGCTGCATCTCGTCCAGCCAGATCTGATGCTGAGCCGGCGTCCAGTCCTTGCCGCCCCATTCGACGGGCCAGCTGGGCACCGCGAGTCCGTGCTCGTTGAGGATCTTGTGGCTGGTCGCGATGTCGTCGCGGTCGAGGCCTTCGCCCGCGCGGCTCCGCTCGCGGATTTCCGTGGGGATCTTCGTTGTATAAATCTCGCGTAGCTCGTCGCGGAAGGCGGCTTCGTCCTTCGTGAGTGCCAGTTGCACGGCAGTCTCCTCTAGCTGGATCAGACGGTCCTGTAATGCACGTTATCCGGCCGACCAACCAACCAGTCAGGCGGCTCGACGCTGAATCGTTCATGCACAGTCGTCAGCCGATCCACAGGCACTGCTTCTCAGCGGTTCGACGACGTTTTCGCGACGGTCGACGGCCCTACCGTCGACCCATGCGAACAGAACTGCCCGCCGAACGATTGCACCGCCGACTCGGCGCCCAGCCGAGCACGGTCGCGCAATCCGACGACAACGACGATCCCGACACCGACCCGAACTCGCTGTTGCCACGCTGGGTTCCGGACGGTTCGGCGCAGGACGACGGCGGCTGGCTGGCCAAGGTGCGCGCCGACCCGGGCCGCGCGGGCGCGATCGCTTTGGCCGCGATCGCGGCGATCGCGGTGCTGGTCACCGTCTTCACGCTGATGCGAGAGCAGCCCGCACCCGTGATGTCGGCCAAACTGCCGCCGGTTGACATGGCGGCCACGGCGAGCCACGGCCCTAGTCCTGGGCCTTCAACTAGGCCCAACCAGCCGGTGGTGGTCAGCGTGGTCGGTCTGGTGCACACGCCCGGTCTCGTCACGCTGACGCCCGGGGCGCGCATCGCCGACGCGCTGAAGGCCGCCGGTGGCATCACCGACGGCGCGGACACCGTCGGGCTCAACATGGCTCGTCAGGTCGATGACGGCGAGCAGATTGTGGTGGGGATGGCGCCGGTCAATGGGCAGCGCGCTACCCTGGGTAGTTCCGTGAGTCCCGGTTCGGCGGCTCCCGCCACACCCAGCACTACGTCTCGACCGACGAAAGGCGCCCCGAGCGCGCAGGTCGATCTCAACACGGCCACCGTGGAGCAGTTGGACACTCTGCCCGGCGTCGGGCCGGTGCGGGCGGCCGCCATCGTTGCCTGGCGGAACGCTCACGGAAAGTTCACCAGCGTCGACCAGCTGGGGGAGGTCGACGGCATTGGTCCCGGGCGGCTGGAAAAGCTGCGCCCACTGGTCCGTGTCTGAGGCAGGTGGCGCAATCATCCAGCGCCGGCCCGACGACGGCGCGGCTGGATGCGCGTCTGGTGCCGGCCGCGGTGACCAGTTGGCTGGTGACAGCCGCGGGAATCGTGTGGCCGATCGGGAACATCGTCGGGACGCTGTGTGCGGCCGGCAGTCTGTCCGGCGCGCTGCTGTGGCGTGCCGGCGCGCAGCGGTCGCGGATGCGGACGATCGGCATCGGCTTGGCCGCCGCGGGCGTCGTCGGTGCGGGTTTCGGGTTCGCGATCGCGTTGCGCGCCAACGCAGTCGCTCACCACCCGATCGTCGCGGCATTCGGCACCAGCGTGGAGGTGGCGGTCACGCCCACCGAAAGCGCCATACCAGTCGGCCACGGACGGCTGCTGTTCCACGCTGTGCTGCGTCAACTGGGGAGCAGCGAGACTTATGGCCGCGCAGTTGTTTTCGCGCCCGCGCGCGACTTCGGCGCGGTGATGGTCGGCCAGCCGATGCGGTTTCGCGCCAGAATAACCCCGCCCAAGCGTCACGATCTGACGGTGGCCGTAGTTACTGCGATCGGTAGGCCGACCACCGGCCGCGCCGGGCCGGTGCATCGGGCTGCCTACGCGGTCCGGGCGGGGTTCGCGGACACGGCTCGTCGCGTGCTGTCCGCTGACCAGGCGGCGATGCTGCCGGCGTTGGTCCTGGGCGATATGTCCACCGTCAGCCCGGTGACCGGGCAAGAATTCCGCACGGCCGGTCTGACGCACCTGACCGCGGTGTCCGGGGCGAATGTCACGATCGTCTGCGGAGCGGTGCTGTTCTCATCCCGCCTGATCGGCCCGCGGGCCGCGGTGGCGTTGGCCGGCATCGCTTTGGTGCTGTTCGTCATCGTGGTGCAGCCGACTGCCAGCGTGTTGCGGGCGGCGGTGATGGGCGCGATCGCTTTGGTGGGTGTGCTGTCGTCACGGCGCCGGCAAGCGATTCCGGCGTTGGCCGGCACCGTGCTGTTGTTGATGGTGGTCGCGCCGCAGTTGGCGGTCGACGTGGGCCTGGCGTTGTCGGTGGTGGCGACGGCCGCGCTGGTGGTCATCGCGCCGATCTGGTCTCGCCGGCTGGTCGCGGCGGGTTGGCCCAAACCGCTGGCCGACGCCGTGTGCGTGGCGTGTGCCGCGCAGTTGGTGACGGCGCCGCTGATCGCCGGCATCTCCGGCCGGGTGAGCCTGGTGTCGGCGGCGGCCAATCTCGCGGTCGCGGCGCTGATCGCGCCGATCACCGTGCTCGGCACGGCCGCGGCCGCGCTGTGCCTGTTCTGGCCGTCCGGGGCGCAGCTGCTGATCCGGTTCACCGGCCCCGAACTGTGGTGGTTGTTGCGCATCGCGCATTGGGCCACGAATATCCCCGCGGCAAGTGTGCCAGTACCGGACGGGATCGCCGGTGTGCTGGCCGTCGGCGTCGCAGGGCTGCTGACCGTGCTGCTGTGGCGCTGGCGATGGTTCCGGGCCGGCCTGGCGCTGGCAGCCTGCGCGCTGCTCGCCTGGTCGTTGTCGGGTCTGCTGACAGGGCCCGGCGGCCCTGTCGGCCGGACGTGACACGATCAACCGGTGAGCCAGCAGGATTCGGCATTGCATCTCGTACTGGGGGATGAGGAGCTGTTGGTCGAGCGCGCCGTCGCTGACGTGCTGCGCGCGGCACGTCGGCGCGCCGGCACCGACGACGTCCCGGTGAACCGGGTGCGGGCCGGCGACGTCGGTGTCTACGAGTTGGCCGAACTGTTGAGCCCGTCGCTGTTCGCCGACGAGCGCGTCGTCGTATTGGAAGCCGCCGGAGAAGCCGGTAAGGAAGCCGCCGAATTGATCGCGAACGCCGCGGCGGATGTCCCGCAGGGCACCGAGCTGGTGATCGTCCATTCGGGTGGCGGGCGAGCCAAGGCGCTGGCGAATCAGATTCGCGCGCTGGGCGCACAGGTGCATCCGTGCGCGCGGATCACCAAGGCCGGCGAACGCTTGGACTTCGTCCGCAAGGAATTTCGCGCGTGCAAGGTCAAGGTCGACGACGACGCGCTGGCCGCGCTGCTCGATGCGGTCGGTTCTGATCTACGCGAACTCGCTTCGGCCTGTTCACAATTGGTGGCCGACACCGGCGGGCACGTCGACGCCGCCGCGGTGCGGCGCTACCACAGCGGCAGGGCCGAGGTGAAAGGCTTCGATATCGCCGACAAAGCCGTGGTCGGCGATGTCGAGGGAGCCGTCGAAGCGCTGCGCTGGGCGATGCTGCGCGGCGAGCCGCACGTGGTGCTGGCGGACGCGCTGGCCGAAGCCATCCACAGCATCGGGCGGGTGGGGTCGCTCTCCGGCGACCCCTACCGGCTGGCCGCCGAACTGGGAATGCCACCGTGGCGGGTGCAGAAGGCGCAAAAGCAGGCGCGACGATGGTCGCGTGACTCGGTGGCTACCGCGATGCGGCTAGTGGCCGCGCTGAACGCCGACGTGAAAGGCGCAGCCGCGGACGCGGACTATGCGTTGGAAGCAGCGGTGAGAAAGGTTGCCGAGCTCGTCGCGGACTAGCTGCCGAGCTTGTGGAGAGCGTGTGCCAGCGCCGACTTCTTGTTGGCGGCCTGATTCTTGTGGATCACACCTTTGCTGGCTGCCTTGTCCAGCTGGCGGCTGGTGGAGACCAGCAGTTCGGCGGCCTTGTCCTTCTCGCCCGCCTCGGCGGCCTCACGGAAATGGCGGACCGCCGTGCGAAGCGACGACTTCACCGACTTGTTGCGCAGTCGATTGCGCTCGTTGGTGCGGTTGCGCTTTTGCTGCGACTTGATGTTGGCCACGCGTTTTTCCTTCGTAAATCTCAGCGGCTTGTGGTGTCACGGTTTGCCGTAGCGCGATCTCACGCTTAAGCGGCGACTGCCTAGGGTATCAGTCCCGGATGCATTCACCCAAAGCGAAGACCGACGGCCTGCGCAGCAGGCAGATCTGATGCAGCATGGCACAGTGGCCCTTCGAACCTTGCCCGGAGAAACCAAACGGCAACAGCGCAGCAAGCCGCAGTCGGTCTACGAGCAGATCTTTGACGGCTACAACGCGGCGGGTGGTAGCTACGCGGAAGCCTTCGACGAGATGTTCGACGCGCAGGGAAACGTTCGCGGCCCCTACAAGGGCATCTATCGAGAGCTGGCGCCATCGGATTCCGCCGACCTCGACGACCGCGCCGAGGCGCTGAGCCGGGCCTTCGTCGACCAGGGCATCACGTTCTCGCTGTCCGGCCAGGAGCGGCCGTTTCCGCTGGACCAGGTCCCGCGAGTCATCTCGGCCGCCGAGTGGACGCGGCTGGAGCGTGGCATCACCCAGCGCGTCAAGGCACTCGAGGCATATCTCGACGACATCTACGGCGATCAGGAGATCCTGCGTGACGGCGTCATCCCGCGCCGGCTGATCACCTCTTGCGAGCATTTCCACCGTCAGGCCGTCGGCATCATGCCGCCCAACGGCGTGCGTATCCACGTTGCCGGCATCGACATGATCCGCGACGAGAAGGGCACCTGGCGGGTCCTCGAAGACAACCTGCGGTCGCCGTCGGGAGTGTCTTATGTGATGGAGAACCGGCGGACGATGGCGCGGGTCTTCCCGAACCTGTTCGCCAGCCACCGGGTGCGTGCGGTGGACGACTACGCAGCGCACCTGCTGCGGGCGCTGCGTAATTCCGCGGCCACCAACGAGGCCGACCCGACGGTGGTGGTGCTGACGCCGGGCGTCTACAACTCGGCGTATTTCGAGCATTCGCTGCTGGCCCGCCAGATGGGCGTAGAGCTGGTCGAAGGCCGTGACCTGTTCTGCCGGGACAACCAGGTCTACATGCGCACCACCGAGGGAGAGGTGCAGGTCGACGTCATCTACCGGCGCATCGACGACATCTATCTGGACCCGATGCAGTTCCGGCCTGATTCGGTGCTGGGCGTGGCCGGCCTACTCAACGCGGCCCGCGCGGGCAACGTGGTGATCTCCAGCGCCATCGGCAACGGGGTGGGCGACGACAAGCTCGTCTACACCTACGTGCCGACCATCATCGAGTACTACCTCGGCGAGAAGCCGCTGATCGCCAACGTCGACACCTTCCGGTGTTGGATGGACGACGAGCGTGAAGAGGTGCTCGACCGAGTCCACGAACTGGTGATCAAACCCGTCGAGGGTTCAGGTGGTTACGGCATCGTCTTCGGCCCGGAAGCGTCCAACAAGGAGCTGAACGCGATCAGCAAGAGCATTCGCGATGACCCGCGAGGCTGGATCGCGCAGCCGATGATGCAGCTGTCGACCGTCCCGACGCAGATCGGCGACACGCTGACGCCGCGCTACGTCGATCTGCGGCCGTTCGCGGTCAACGACGGTGACGACGTGTGGGTGCTGCCCGGTGGCCTGACCCGGGTGGCGCTGGTCGAAGGGTCGCGGGTGGTCAACTCCAGCCAGGGCGG
>NZ_DATNJW010000283.1:0-4745 GCF_035603715.1 Mycobacterium sp.
GGTGGCGAAACCATGCAGATGAGGAGTGCAGGGGGGCGGCACCAGGGTGCGCCGCGTGTTGCGTAATCCCCCGGTGTCGAACCCGGCCGCGGCGATGGCGTCGATGGTTCGGCGGTTCGGCTCGCATCCGGAAGCCAGCCATGACCACGGCCTGGCGATCAGGTCCTGAAACCAGCCCATCAGCCCGTCCCCGCGGACATGCTCGAGAACAACCAATCTGCCTCCGGGAGCAAGAACCCGGCGGATTTCAGCGAGCGTCGCGGCCACATCGTCGACCGAACACAACACCAGGCCAATGTGTACCGAGTCAAAGCTGTTGTCCGGAAACGGAATCGACTCGCCGATCCCATCGACGATGTCGATGTCAATGCCGTGGCGGCGTGCCAGCGCGGATGCCATTCTGCGCATCGCGGCCTCGGGCTCCACGGCGGCAACCGACGTGACCGCCGCGGGGAGGAACAGCAGGTCGGTCCCGGGCCCCAGGCCCACCATCAGTAGCCGGCCGAGGGCATGAGTCATCGCCTGTCGGCGGTATCGGCGATAGAACAACCGGTCGAACACCGGCATGCCGAGTCGATAGATGTACGGGAACAACGGATTACGGCGCGCCATGGCCTGCCTGCGCGTTACCCAGATCCATTCGGAACGGCGGATACTCGTCGCGCATTAGCGAGACGTACACCGCCACCCGGTACCGCCACCTGACGATGCCCATCAGAAGGTCGAACATGCCCTGGTTGATTGTGCCGACGCACCCCAACCACACGGCGTTGACAACGCACAGCGCCTGCAGAAATGGCTCCAACGACCAGCAGAGGATTATCTGCGGCAGTCCTAACAGCCACCGTTGCAACAGCACCGTCCGATTCCGAAGGCTTGCTGGGTAGTCCACCTCGAGGTCGGCCGGGTAATCCGGTACCGAGGCGAGCGTGAAAGGCGGATACCTGTCGGTGCTGTTCATCGGGAAGCGGTAATTCATCAGTCGCCACGACCAGCGCAGGACCCCGACATTGAAGTCGAAAAGCGGGCGCGGATAGCGTCCGGTGAAGACGATGGCGACGCCGGCGGCGATCGTCACCAGCGGATACAGCAGATACAGACCGATCAGAATGGGGTAGTGCGGCACCGCCAGCACGCACCATTTGGCCAGCCAAAGCCGGCGCGACGGCGCATCGATAGCACCGCGCACTCGCACGGGATCGTCCCCACCAACGGGCTCGTCCACGCTGTCCATCCTGCAACTCCCCCGGCCGATGTGGAGGTCGCTCCAATGTAACTACGGGGGACAGCAGTGCCGGGTTCAGATCTTGCGCGCGCTCGCGGTGGCCTGATCGACTTCCCAGTACGCGCGCAGCGCCAGCAGCTTGCCGTTGTTGTCGGCTTTGTAGGTGAACACCCCTTCGGCGGTTACCTGGTGTCCTGCCGCGGTGATCAAGATGTGGCCGACGTTGGCTTCTTCATTGCCGCACTGATAGGTGTCGCGGAAAACGAACTCGATGTTGTCGGTCGGCGCAATCGCCTTGTCCCAGAATGCCGAGATGGCGTCGCGTCCGCGATGGCCCTTACCCTCGGGATCGAAATGGGATGGGCCGATCGGGTCTTCGACGATCGCATCGTCGGCGAAGACGGCCAGCCAGGCTTCCTTGTCCCTGGCGCCCACCGCTTCGCGGGAACGCTTGCCGGCGAGGTGTGCCGGCGACTCACTCACTGTTGCCATCCCGAGTGAATGTAGGTGTCCGCGAAGCGCTTCAGCGAGTCTTTCTTCTTCTCGATCGGCGCGTCGAAGCGGAGCCCATCGAAAACCCATGGGATGACGATGTTGTCGGTGACGCCGACGTCGGCTAGCTCCTTGTGACCGTCAACGCCGAACTTGTCGATACAGACCGCCTGGTATTCGAAAGGCACATCCGCACGGTCGTATTCGGCGAGTAACGCCTTGATCTTGCCGATGGTCTCGCCGAGTTGCTCGCAGGTCATCATTGCGCTGGTCCACCCGTCGCTGACCCGGGCGGCGCGCTTGAGCGCCACGTCGGTGTGGCCGCCGACGTAGAACGGGACCGGCTTGCTCGGGGCCGGGCTCATCTGCAACTTGTCGAAGTCGTAGAAGTCGCCGTGGAATTCGACCATCCCGCCGTCCAGCACCAGCTTGATGACCTCGATCATCTCGTCCACACGCTTTCCGCGCTTGGCGTAGGGCACACCGCACCATTCGAATTCTTCTGGCGCCCAGCCGATGCCGACGCCGAAGCCGAACCGGTTGTTGGTGAGGTTGGCCACCGAGCCGACCTGGCGCGCCAGCAGCAACGGGTTACGGGAGCCGAGCTTCATCACGTTGGTGTAGAAGAACAGCTCCGAGGTGACCGCGCCCATCGCGCCGGCGGCGATCAATGGGTCGACCCACGGGGTGTCCTGGTTCCACATCCGCGAGCCGTCCGGCGTGTACGGGTAATCCTCGGCGGCGGTCTCCATGTAGAACAGCGAGTCCGGCAACGCGATCGCGTCGAATCCCACTTCTTCTGCGGTTTTGGCGATTTCGACCAGCTGGTCGATCGGCCCCATCGCGATGCTGCACGTGTACTTCACGGCTTGTCCTCCGGTTTGTCCGAGCCGACGACCCACATCGAGTAATACTGCGAGCCACCGCCGTAGGCGTGGCCAAGTGCCTTGCGGGCGCCCTTGACTTGGTGATCGCCTGCCTTGCCCATCACCTGGATGGCCGCCTCGGCGAACCGGATCAGGCCGGACGCCCCGATCGGGTTGGACGACAGCACCCCACCGGAGGCGTTGAGCGGGATCCGGCCGCCGATCGCGGTTTCACCGGCCTCGGTGAGCTTCCAACCTTCGCCCTCTGGGGCAAAGCCCAAGTTCTCCAACCACATCGGCTCGAACCAGGAGAACGGCACGTAAATCTCGGCCGCGTCGATCTCGTCGATCGGGCTGGTGATACCGGCCGCCTTCCACAACTCCTTCGCGGCGTCGCGTCCGGCTTGCGGGTTGACCTGGTCGCGACCCGAGTAGGCCAGCGGTTCGGTGCGTAATGCGGTCGCATGGATCCATGCCACTGGATGGCCGTCTGCGACCCGCTTGTCGCCGATGTCCTCGTTGCCGATCACGACCGCGCACGCGCCGTCGGACGACGGGCAGGTCTCGTCGAAGCGGATTGGGTCCCATAGCATCTGCGACGCCATCACCTTGTCCAGCGTGATGTCAGGTTGGTGCAGGTGCGCCAGCGGGTTCTTGGCCCCGTTCAGCCGGTCCTTGACCGCGACCATGGCACCGATGTGGTTTGGCGCGCCCGATCGGCGGATGTAGGAGCGCACGTGCGGCGCGAAGTAGCCGCCCGCGCCCGCGCCGACCGGCTTGGTGAACGGCACCGGAATGCTCAACGCCCACATGGCATTCGACTCGGACTGCTTCTCCCACGCCATCGCCAGTACGCGCCGGTATTTGCCCGACTGCACCAGGCTGGCCGCCACCACGCCGGTCGACCCGCCGACCGAGCCCGCGGTGTGCACCCGGATCAGCGGCTTGCCGGTCGCGCCGACCGCGTCGGCCATGAACAGCTCCGGCATCATGACGCCCTCGAAGAAGTCGGGTGCCTTGCCGACCACCACGGCGTCGATGTCATCCATCGTCGACCCGGAGTCGGCCAATGCCTTGTCGATGGCCTCGCGAACCAGACCGTTCATCGAGACGTCTTGACGCTTGGCAACGTATTTCGTCTGGCCGGTGCCGAGCACCGCAGCGAGCTGGCCCGCCATCTTTATTTCCCTTCCAGGACGGCGACGAGATTCTGTTGCAACACCGGGCCGCTGGTCGCGTGCGCCAGCACCCGTCCCGCAGCGCCGTTGAAAATATGTTGTGCCGCAAAGCCGATGCGCTCCAACCCTGCGGAGAACATCGGGTTGGCGGCAAGTGCGCCGCCCGACGGGTTGATCTTCGTCGACGCCGGCAGCCCGATGGCCTCGGTCAGGATGAGTTGCTGATGGCTGAACGGCGCGTAGATCTCGGCCACCTCGATCGAGGCGGCGTCCCCGCCGGTCGCTGCCTGGGCCGAAGCCGCCGTCGACGGCGACGTGGTCAGGTCGCGGGCGCCGAGCACCGGAGTCTCGATCCGGTGCTCGATGCCGGTGATCCACGCCGGGTTCTTCCGGAGCTCGCGGGCCTTGGCGCCGGCGGCCAGCACGATCGCCGCGGCGCCGTCGGTGATCGGGGCAATGTCGTGTCGCCGAAGGGGATCCGCGAAGTACGGCCGGGCCAGCAGCTCGTCGATACTCTTCGCCGGCTTCTCTGAGTCGGTGCGCCCGGCAGCGGCGAACGAGTCCAGCGCCACCTGCGCCATCTGCTCGGCCGTCCACTTACCGGCGTCCAATCCGAAGCGGGCTTGTAGGCCGGCCATCGACACGGCGTCGGGCCAGAGCGGCGCGACGGTGTACGGGTCGGTCTGCAGTGCGAGCACTCGGCGCAGCGTGCCGGCCGAAGATTTACCGAAGCCGTAGACCAGCGCGGTGTCGACCTGACCGGTGAGCAGCTTGATGTAGGCCTCATACAGTGCCCACGCCGCGTCCATCTCGACGTGCGACTCGTTGATCGGCGGCACCGCCCCGATCGAGTCGATCGCTGAGATGAACGAGAATGCCCTTCCGGCAAGGTAATCCGACGATCCGGAGCACCAGAAGCCGATGTCGGTTTGCTCGAGGCCGAGCTCTTCGTATAGCGAGTGGAAGCAGGGCATCAGCATCTCG
>NZ_DATNJW010000284.1:0-10334 GCF_035603715.1 Mycobacterium sp.
GTCCGCAGTACCGCGGCCGACCGAGAACAGTTCTGACAGGAGTGCATGGCATGGCGTACCACAACCCGTTCATCGACAAGAACGGCCAGATCAAGTTCCCGGACAACACCGACCTGGTTCGTCACGTCGAGAAGTGGGCGAGGGTGCGTGGAGACCAGCTCGCCTACCGGTTTCTGGACTTCTCCACCGAACGTGAGGGCGTCGCGAAGGATATTTCGTGGGCCGAGTTCGGTGCCCGCAACCGCGCGGTGGGTGCCCGGCTTCAGCAGGTGACCCAGCCGGGTGATCGGGTCGCCATTCTGTGCCCACAGAGCCTGGACTATCTGACCGCGTTCTTCGGCACGTTGTACGCCGCCCGGATCGCGGTGCCGCTGTTCGATCCCGCCGAACCGGGACACGTCGGCCGGCTGCACGCCGTGCTCGACGACTGCGCCCCGACGGCGATCCTGACCACCAGCGATTCCGCCGAGGGGGTCCGCAAGTTCTTCCGCAGCCGGCCTGCCAAGGAGCGGCCGCGTGTGATCGCCGTCGACGCGGTCCCCAATGACGTCGCCAGCACGTGGGAGCAAATCCCGGCAGGCCCTGAGACCGTCGCCTATCTGCAGTACACCTCCGGCTCCACCCGCACCCCGACGGGCGTCGAGATCACCCACCTGAACCTGCCGACGAATTGCGTCCAGGTGATCCATGCCCTGGAGGGTCAGGACGGCGACCGCGGTGTGAGCTGGCTGCCGTTCTTCCACGACATGGGCCTGATCACCACCTTGTTGTCGACGCTGGTCGGCTACCGGTTCACCTTCATGACGCCCGCCGCCTTCGTCCGCCGGCCCAGCAGGTGGATCCGCGAGCTGGCGCGCAAGGAGGGCGAGACCGGCGGGGTCTTCTCGGCCGCTCCGAACTTCGCCTTCGAACACGCGGCGCTGCGCGGCCTGCCCAAAGAGGGTGAGCCGCCGCTGGACCTGAGCAATGTCAAGGCGATCCTCAACGGCAGCGAGCCGGTGTCGGCGGCATCGATACGTAAGTTCAACGACGCGTTCGGGCCCTACGGCTTCCAGGAGAAGGCGATCAAGCCGTCCTACGGTTTGGCCGAGGCCACCTTGTTCGTCTCGACCACCCCGATGGAGGAGCCGCCGACGATCATCGACGTCGACCGGGAGGCGCTGAACACGGGCCGGTTCGTCGAAGTGGCCCCTGATGCGCCGAACGGCGTCGCGCAGGCCTCCGCCGGCAAGATCGGGGTCAGCGAATGGGCGATCATCGTCGACCCAGAGACCGCGACCGAGTTGCCCGACGGGCAGATCGGCGAGGTCTGGCTGCACGGCAGCAACATGGGCGCCGGATATTGGAACCGCAAAGAGGAAACCCAGGAGACGTTCAAGAACATCCTCAAGTCGCGCACCAATCCGTCACGCGCTGAAGGCGCCGCCGATGACGGGACGTGGGTACGCACCGGTGACTACGGCACGTACCACAACGATCACCTCTATATCACCGGCCGGGTCAAGGATCTGGTCATCGTCGACGGGCGTAATCACTACCCGCAGGACCTCGAGTACTCGGCGCAAGAAGCCAGCCGGGCCTTGCGCACGGGCTACGTGGCTGCCTTCTCGGTACCCACCAACCAACTGCCCGCCTCGGTTTTCGACGACCCGCACGCCGGCCTCAAACACGACGCGGAGGACAGCTCCGAGCAGTTGGTGATCGTCGCTGAGCGTGCCGCCGGCGCGCACAAGCTCGACTACCAGCCCATCGCTGACGACATCCGGGCGGCCATCGCCGTCCGGCACGGAGTCACCGTGCGTGACGTGCTGCTGGTCACGGCCGGATCCGTGCCGCGAACCTCCAGCGGCAAGATCGGCCGCCGCGCCACCCGCTCCGCCTATATCGACGGCACCCTGCGCAGCGGTACCGCGGCCCCGAACTCCTTCCCTGACCAAACTGATTGATCGCGACTATGACTGACACCGACCTCGATATTCAGCCGACAACCGAAGCCGCTCCGGCCCGGACCGACATGACCGTCGCCGAGGTACGGCGTTATCTGCGCACCTGGATCGGCCAGGCCACCGGGCAGTCGCCCGATGCGATCGGCGAGGCGACGCCGATGGTGGAGCTCGGCCTGTCCTCTCGCGACGCGGTGGCGATGGCCGCCGACATCGAGGACCACACCGGGGTGACGGTGTCGATCGCGGTCGCCTTCGAGCACCCGACGATCGAATCGTTGGCCACCTGGATCGTCGAGGGCGACCCGGAGACCGAAACCGGCGACGACGACACCGACTGGACCCGCACCGGGCCGGTCGAGCGCGTCGACATCGCCGTGGTGGGCCTGGCCACCCGGTTGCCCGGCGACCTGAACACTCCAGACCAGACCTGGCAGGCGCTGCTGGAAGGTCGCGACGCGATCACCGACCTGCCCGAGGGCCGCTGGTCGGAGTTCATGGAGGAGCCGCGGCTGGCCGAGCGGATCAAGAAGGCCCGCACCCGCGGCGGATACCTCAGCGACATCAAGGGATTCGACTCCGAGTTCTTCGCGCTGTCCAAGACCGAAGCCGACAACATCGACCCTCAGCAGCGGATGACGCTGGAGCTGACCTGGGAGGCGCTCGAGCACGCGCGTATTCCGGCGTCCAGCCTGCGCGGCGAGTCCGTCGGCGTGTACGTCGGCACCTCGGTGATGGACTACAGCTATCTGGCCATGTCAGACCCGACCGTCGCCCACCCGTATGCGATCACCGGCACCGCGAGTTCGATTGTCGCCAACCGGGTTTCGTACTTCTTCGACTTCCACGGCCCGTCGGTCGCGGTGGACACCGCCTGCTCGAGTTCGCTGGTCGCCACCCACCAGGCGGTGCAGGCGCTGCGCAACGGCGAATGCGACGTCGCGATGGCCGGTGGAGTCAACGCGCTGATCACCCCCGCGGTGACGCTCGGCTTCGACGAGATCGGCCAGGTGCTCTCGCCGGACGGCCGGATCAAGTCGTTCTCATCCGACGCCGATGGCTACACCCGCTCCGAGGGTGGCGCAATGCTGGTGCTCAAGCGCGTGGACGACGCGCGCCGCGACGGCGACCAGATTCTGGCCGTGATCGCCGGTAGCGCGGTCAACCACGACGGCCGGTCCAACGGGTTGATCGCGCCGAACCCCGACGCGCAGGCCGACGTGCTGCGCCGGGCCTACAAGGACGCCGGCATCAACCCGCGCACCATCGACTACGTCGAGGCGCACGGCACCGGCACCGTGCTCGGTGACCCGATCGAGGCGCAGGCGCTGGGCCGGGTGATCGGCCGTGGCCGCCCCGCCGACAAGCCGCTTCTACTCGGAGCGGTGAAAACCAATGTCGGACACATGGAATCGGCAGCCGGCGCGGCCAGCCTCTCCAAGATGGTGCTGGCGCTGCAACACGACAAGCTGCCGCCGTCGATCAACTACGCCGGCCCCAACCCGTACATCGACTTCGATGCGTCGCATCTGAAAGTCCTTGATACCGTTGCTGACTGGCCGCGCTACGGCGGGTATGCCGTGGCGGGTGTGTCCAGCTTCGGCTTCGGTGGCGCCAACGCGCATGTGGTGCTGCGCGAGGTGCTGCCCCGTGACGTGATCGAGCGTGAGCCCGAACCGCAGCCCGAGGCCGAGACCGCGGCAGCCGCCGAGGAGCACGGCGAGCTGATCGGCGGGGTGCGCTTTGACGAGTACGGCGAGTTCATCGATTCAGCCGAAGCCGGCAGCACGTTGGCCGATGACGAATACGAGTTGCCCGGCATCACCGACGAAGCCATCCGGCTCAAAGAGATCGCGCTGGAAGAGCTTGCGGCCGAAGAGGTTCCGGTGCCCGTGGTGCCGTTGCCGATCTCGGCGTTCCTGACGTCGCGCAAGCGGGCCGCCGCGGCAGAGCTGGCCGACTGGATCGAAAGCCCCGAGGGCCAGGCGTCGTCATTGGAGTCGATAGGACGGGCGCTGTCACGGCGCAACCACGGTCGTTCCCGCGCGGTGGTGCTGGCCCACGACCACGAAGAAGCCGTCAAGGGTTTGCGCGCGATCGCCGACGGCAAGCAGAAGCCCTACGTGTTCAGCACCGACGGACCCGCGACCAATGGCCCGGTCTGGGCGATGGCCGGTTTCGGTGCGCAGCATCGCAAGATGGGCAAAAACCTGTACCTGCGCCACGAGGTCTTCGCCGAGTGGATCGACAAGGTCGACGCGCTGATCCAGGACGAGCGGGGCTACTCCGTCCTCGAGCTGATCCTCGACGACTCGGTTGACTACGGCATCGAAACCAGCAACGTCGTCATCTTCGCGATCCAGATCGCGCTCGGTGAGGTGCTCAAGAGTCACGGTGCGAAACCCGCTGCGGTGATTGGCCAGTCGCTGGGCGAACCCGCATCCGCCTACTTCGCCGGCGGCCTCTCACTCGCCGACGCCACCCGGGTGATCTGCTCGCGTTCGCACCTGATGGGCGAGGGCGAGGCGATGTTGTTCGGCGAGTACATCCGGTTCATGGCGCTGGTCGAATACTCCGCCGACGAACTCAAGACGGTGTTCGCCGACTTCCCCGGCCTGGAAGTGTGTGTCTACGCCGCTCCGAGCCAGACCGTCATCGGTGGTCCGCCCGACGAGATCGACGCGATCGTCGCCCGCGCCGAGGCGGAAGGGCGCTTCGCCCGCAAACTCCAGACCAAAGGTGCCGGCCACACGTCGCAGATGGATCCGTTACTGGGCGAGTTCTCCGCTGAGCTGCAGGGCATTTCGCCGAGCAGCCCGAACGTCGGGATCTTCTCGACGGTGCACGAGGGGACCTATGTCCGGCCGGGCGGCGAGCCGATCCACGACGTCGCTTACTGGCTCAAGGGTATGCGGCATTCGGTGTACTTCACCCACGGCGTGCGCAACGCCGTCGACAACGGGTACACCACGTTCTTGGAGCTTGCGCCGAACCCGGTCGCGCTGATGCAGATCGGGTTGACCACCGCGGCCGCGGGATTGCCGGACGCCCAGCTGATTCCGACGCTGGCCCGCAAGCAGGACGACGTCGAGTCGATGATCTCGGCGATGGCGCAGTTGTTCGTGTTCGGCCACGACCTCGACATCCGCACACTGTTCACTCGCGCATCCGGCCCGGAAGACTTTGCGAACATCCCGCCGACCAAGTTCAAGCGCAAGGAGCACTGGCTGGATGCGCACTTCTCCGGCGACGGTTCGGTGCTGATGCCCGGCACGCACGTGGCGATGCCCGACGGCCGGCACGTCTGGGAGTACGCGCCGCGTGGTGAGGCCGATCTGGCTGCTCTGGTGAGAGCCGCTGCGACGCAAGTTCTTCCGGATGCGGTGCTGACCGCCTCCGAGCAGCGCGCGGTGCCGGCCGCCAACGCCCGGCTGGTCACGACGCTGACCCGGCACCCCGGTGGCGCGGCCGTGCAGATCCACGCGCGCATCGACGAGTCCTTCACGCTGGTCTACGACGCGCTGGTGTCGCGGGCCGGTCAGGCTTCGGTGTTGCCGACCGCGGTCGGCGCGGGTGCGGCGATCGCCGCGACGCAGACCGCGGTGGCCGCGCCGGTCGCCGAGCCCGCGGCGGATGAGCCGGTGGCTGACGCCGTGACCGACAGCCTGACTGCCCGCCAGGTGGGCGCGTTGGCCCGCTGGTCACCGGATTCCGGTGAGACGATTCGTGATCGGCTGGCAGCTATCGTCTCGATGGCGATGGGCTACGAGCCCGAGGACCTGCCCTGGGAGGTCCCGCTGGTCGAGCTCGGCCTCGACTCGATGATGGCGGTGCGGATCAAGAACCGCGTCGAATACGACTTCGACCTGCCGCCGATTCAGCTGCAGGCGGTCCGCGACGCCAACCTCTACAACGTGGAAAAGCTGATCGAGTACGCGATCGAGCACCGCGATGACGTGCAGGATCTGCACGAGCGCCAGAAGACGCAGACTGCCGAGGAGATCGCCGCCGAGCAGGCCGCCATACTGTCCGGTGCGGCGCCGCTGCCCGGTGCGGCCCCAGCGGCTGAGGCCCCGGCACCCGACACGCAAGCCCAGCCTGAGACGCAGTCGGATGCCGCGATCCCGCCGCCGCCGACCAACCCGGCCGGACCTGCCGCGCAGGCTGCGCCACCCAACTTGGCCGGCGCCGCACAGGCACTCAACCAGCAGGCCGTCGCCGCGGCGCTCAACTCGGACATCCCGCCGCGGGATGCCGCCGAGCGGGTCACCTTCGCGACCTGGGCCATCGTCACCGGCAAGTCACCGGGCGGCATCTTCAACGACCTGCCCAAGCTGGACGACGCCGCCGCCACCAAGATGGCGGAGCGGCTGTCGGAGCGCGCCGAGGGCACGATCACCGTTGACGACGTCAAGGCGGCCGAGACCATCGAGCAGCTCGCGACCACCGTCCGCGAATTCCTGGAGGCCGGCCAGATCGACGGCTTCGTCCGCACGCTTCGGGCCAGGCCCGAAGGCTCAACCAAGCCAGCGGTTTTCGTGTTCCACGCCGCGGGCGGCTCGACGGTGGTCTACGAACCGCTGCTGAACCGTCTGCCGGCCGACATTCCGATGTACGGCTTCGAGCGGGTCGAGGGAACCATCGAAGAGCGTGCCGCGCAATACGTTCCGAAGCTTCGCGAGCTGGGCGGCAACGGGCCGTTCATCCTGGCCGGCTGGTCGCTCGGCGGCGCATTGGCCTACGCCTGCGCGATCGGGCTCAAGCAGCAGGGCTGCGAAGTGGCGTTCGTCGGCCTGATCGACGCGGTGATGCCCGGCGAGCCGATCCTGCAGACCAAGGAGGAGACCCGCAAGCGCTGGGACCGCTACGCGCGCTTCGCCGAGCGGACTTTCAACGTCCAGGTTCCCGAAATCCCTTACGAGCAACTCGAAGCGCTCGACGACGAGGGACAGGTCAAGTTCGTGCTGGAGGCCGTTCAGCAGGCCGGTGTCCAGATCCCGGGCGGGATCATCGAGCACCAGCGCACGTCGTATCTGGACCAGCGGGCGATCGACACCGCGGAATACCAGCCGTACGACGGCCACGTCACGCTGTACATGGCCGACCGCTACCACGACGACGCGATCACCTTCGAACCCGCCTACGCGATCCGCAAGCCCGACGGCGGCTGGGGCGACTACGTCGCGGACTTGGAGGTCGTGCCGATCGGTGGCGAGCACATCCAGGCCATCGACGAGCCGATCATCGCCAAAGTCGGTGCGCACATGACCCAGGCGCTCAACAAGATTCACGCCGAGCAGAAAGAAGCCTAAGTGACCACCAAGACCACCGCTGAGTTGCTGGCCGATCTGCGCGAAAGGCTCGAGACGGCCAAAGAACCCGGTGATCCGAAGTCGATCGCGCGCCGCGACAAAAAGGGAATCCCGAGCGCCCGCGCCCGCATTCACGCGCTGGTCGACCCCGGCAGCTTCCTGGAGATCGGCGCTTTGGCCCGCACGCCGGGCGACCCGGGTGCGCTCTACGGCGACGGCGTGGTCACCGGCCACGGCCGGATCAACGGCCGGCCGGTCGCGGTCTTCAGTCACGACCAGACGGTGTTCCAGGGCTCGGTGGGCGAGATGTTCGGCCGCAAGGTGGCCAAGCTGATGGAGTGGGTGGCCATGGTCGGTTGCCCGATCATCGGCATCAACGACTCCGCCGGGGCGCGCATCCAGGATGCAGTGACGTCGCTGGCCTGGTACGCGGAGTTGGGCCGCCGGCACGAGTTGCTGCGCGGCCTGGTTCCGGAGATCTCCATCATCTTGGGCAAATGCGCTGGGGGAGCGGTCTATTCACCGATTCAGACCGATCTCGTGGTGGCGGTGCGCGACCAGGGCTACATGTTCGTCACCGGCCCGGACGTCATCAAGGACGTCACCGGTGAGGACGTCAGCATGGACGAGCTGGGCGGCGCCGACGCGCAGGCCCGCTATGGGAACATCCACCAGGTCGTCGAGGACGAGGCCGCGGCGTTCCAATATGTGCGCGACTACCTGAGTTTCCTGCCGGCCAACACTTTCGACGACGCACCGGTCGTCAACCCTGGACTGGAACCCGAGATCACGCCGTCTGACCTCGAGCTGGACACCATCGTGCCGGACAACGACAACGCGGCCTACGACATGCACGAGGTTCTGCTGCGCATCTTCGACGACGGCGACGTCTTCGACGTCGGCGCACAGCGTGGCCAGGCGATCATCACCGCGTTCGCCCGGGTCGACGGCCGTCCCCTTGGGGTGATCGCCAACCAGCCGATGCACCTGGCGGGTGCGATCGACAACGAGGCTTCAGACAAAGCGGCCGGCTTCATCCGGTTCTGTGACTCCTACAATCTGCCACTGGTTTTCGTCGTCGACACCCCGGGCTTCCTGCCGGGCGTGGAGCAGGAGAAGGGCGGCATCATCAAGCGCGGCGGCCGGTTCCTCAACGCCGTCGTCGAGGCTGACGTACCGAAGGTGACCATCACGATCCGCAAGTCCTACGGCGGCGCGTACGCGGTGATGGGGTCCAAGCAGCTGACCGCCGACCTGAACTTCGCCTGGCCGACCGCGCGCATTGCGGTGATCGGGGCCGATGGCGCGGCGCAGCTGCTGATGAAGCGGTTCCCCGACCCGACCACGCCCGAGGCGCAGCAGATCAAGAAAGACTTCATCGAGGGTTACAACCTGAACATGGCGATCCCGTGGATCGCCGCCGAACGTGGCTACATCGACGGAGTCATTCAACCGCACGAGACCAGGCTGCTACTGCGTAAGTCGTTGAACCTCTTGCGCGACAAGCAGATCAGCTGGCGTACGAACCGCAAGCACGGCCTGACGCCGATTTAGACCGACGCGACGAACTCCGACGTGTAGAACTCGGCCGGGCTCTGTGACCTCGGGCTCGGCCGCCGGATGAACACCCAGACGCCGGTCGTGCCGGAGCGAAGGCTGTCGCGCACCGTGGTGTTTCCCACGCCCGCGCCGTCGCTGTCGAGACCGGCCACCGCGACGCCCGGCCCGGGGGCATCGCACGACGCGGTCGAGGGCCGGGGAAACTGGATCAGGCTGACGTCGTAGTGGGTGCCCGGCTGACCAGGCTCGGCGAGATACACATCGGCGGTGACGGTGCCACCGTTGACGTGGATGGCCGCGGACGCCGTGGCGCGGTCGGTCGACGAGAAGTCGGGGATAGGGCTGAAGTCACATGCTCGCAGAATGCTTTGCAAAGGAACGATGGTGCCGGCTTCGGCAGCCGCCGGACCGGTCGATCCCGCCAGCGCCACGACAACTGGTAATGCACAACGGGCTAGCGTGGAAATCGTCATTGACATTTTGTCAATTATCCGGTCTCGCGAGGTAAATCGACCCCGCGCGACCAGGAGATATGCCTTACATACGCTGCCTCAGTGTGACCTGCGACACAGTGGTGGCGGCTAATGTCCCTTCCCGGTGTCCTCCTGCTGCTTCTGGGCTTTCTCACCCGACTCGGTGGAGTCGCGGAGTTCCTTCTTCGTCTTCGCGGCCTCGTCGGCTAGTTCTTCAATGGATTCGTCGCCCTCTTCAGCGCGCATGTTTGCCTCCTCGCGGTGGTCTACCCGGCATAGGAGACCCTGAACCAGGGCCGCTTTGCAGTAGTTCGTAGTACCACCTATATTTACGTGGTACTACGAACTAGTTATCCAGCCGTGGAAGGAACCGTCATGTACGCAGCGGTTGTCACCTCATTCGACGCACCGCCGGCGTACCTGGAATTCTCCAGCCCGGTACCAGCCGGTCCTGACCAAGTGTTGGTCGACGTGGTCGCTTCCGGACTGCATCGCCGGGTCCGCTCGCAGGCAGACGGCTCGCACTGCACCAGCACCGGCGGGTTGCCGCTGGTTCCCGGCGTCGACGGGGTGGCGCGCCTTCCCGACGGGGCGTTGCGTTACTTCGCGCTGGGTGACACCACATCCGGTGCCATGGCCGAGCAGACCCTGATCGACCTGCGGCAGAGCTTCGAGTTGCCTGGTGACACCGACCCCGTGCAGGTGGCGGCGGCGATGAACCCGGCAATGTCATCGTGGGTGGCTCTGCGGCGTCGAACCGACTTTCAGGCCGGTCAGTCCGTGCTGGTTCTCGGCGCTACCGGTAGTTCCGGGCAGCTGGCCGTGCAGGTCGCCAAACAGCTTGGCGCGAGCCGCGTCGTCGCGGCCGGCCGCAACCCGCAGCGACTGGCAGAGCTGCCACACCTCGGCGCGGACGCCGTCGTATCCCTTGGCGACAGCGCGCAACTCGCCGCAGCTGCCGCCGACGTCGACGTCGTCTTGGACTACCTGTGGGGACCGGCCGCCGCCGAGGCGATGATCGCGATCGCCACCCATCGCAGCAGCGA
>NZ_DATNJW010000285.1:0-3291 GCF_035603715.1 Mycobacterium sp.
CCATCGCCGACGGTCTGCTCGAGCGGGTTCGTGCCGAGTTCGACAGCCAGGCAATGCATCTGGCGCTGGAAACGATTTGGTTGATGCTCGGCGCGGCCAACAGGTACTTCTCGGCTCAGGAGCCCTGGGTGTTGCGGAAGCGTGAGGCTCAGGCGGACCAGGTTCGCTTCGCCACCGTGCTCTATGTCACCTGCGAAGTCGTGCGCATTGCGGCGCTGCTGATTCAGCCGGTGATGCCCGACTCGGCAGGCAAGCTGCTCCACCTGCTCGGCCAGTCGCAGGAGCAACGCAGCTTCGCCGCGATCGGTGAGCGGCTCGAGCCCGGCATTGCGCTACCGGCGCCCACCGGGGTGTTCCCGCGCTATCAGGTCGACTAGCCCGGTGGCCGACCGGAGGTCCAGGTGACGTGCATGGCGGTACGGGCGATGCGCCAGCCTGCGGGAGTGTGGACGAAATCGGCCTCGCTCCAGGTGCCGCTGCTGAACAGATCCCCTTCGGGGTGGACGTGATTATTGACCTGGTTCCAGCGAGCCGATGCTCCATCGCGACGAGGGCTCCCGTCGATCAGATAATTCATGCCGAGGTGTTGGGTGCGGGCGAAGCGCAGCACACCGTGGCGTGTGTTCGCCACGATCCCGTCGATCCCCTCGGCGTTCCCGATGGGAAACTCGACGACCGCGTCGTCGGTGAAAAATCCACGCGCCCAGTCCTCGTCGAATGCGCGCTCGTCCAGCGAGCACAGGTATCGGTCGACCAGTTCGGCGATCTCGTTCTTAGTCGTGATGTCCATACCTGACGCTAAAACCACAACCATGCTTTAGGTCAAGTCGACGAATTCCTACTAGGGGCTGAGGCGAACCCGAACGGTCACCCGTCCGTTCTCGTCCCGATACGCGACCGCATGCCCAGCACGCTCGACCCCGTCGAGCGTCAACGACATCGGAGCGCCGTCGCCGAGGAAGTTGCGCCACCACGTCTTGGCGTCGGGAATGTTCGGAACGATCTCGATCTCGTCACCGCGGCGGCGGTAAGCCACCGGCATGCTGAACGTGCGTCCCGAACGACGCCCGGTATAGGTGATCAATGTGATGCTGCGCCGCAACATCTTCCCGAAGCGCGGGGAGGCCGCGAGCGCCACGATCGGTGCGTTGAAAAGCGGCGCCCCGCGCATCAGCAGGCGCCCGAGATTTGTGCTTATGGCCATGGTGTCGATCCTTTCCAGTTTCAGGTCAGCAGCGCTGTGCACAATGCCGTGACTGCCAAGCCTTGCAGGACGGCCCTGATCGTGATGACCCTGTCCCAATTATGTTGTAGTTCCCGGGCATTGATCGACGGGTCGGACTGGTCGGCCGCAGCGGTGAGTTGGCGGTTGATCGGCGCGCTCACTCGCAGGTAGATCAGCAGCCACACCACCAGCAGTCCGACGGCCACGCCGGCCGCGATGGCTTGCGTCCCGCGCCCGGCCGTTGCGGCGAACACCGTGCTGATCGCCGCGGCCACCAGGCCGAGCACTCCGGGTACCGGCATCCGCCGGTCGCCGTAGCGATGGATGTTGCCCATCACCGCGAGCAGGGCCCGGTCGTCGATGCGGGCCAGCGCGGGCCGTTGCACCATCGCGCAGAACACGTCCGTCCCGTAGACCACCCCGGTACCCAGCACCGCGACCAACGCGAACAACTTGGCGATCATGGCGCGCTCCTCGTCTGTGGTAGGTGTTAGCGACGCTAACCCTTGGCCTCAGGGTGTGTCAATAGCGCCGCTAGATTAAATATCAGCGCTATTATGACCGGATGACCATCGAGGATCGCCGGGCGCGCGAGCGAGCCGCCCGACGCCAGCTCATCACCGCCACGGCACGCAAGCTGGCCGAAGAGGAAGGCTGGGACGCCGTCACCACGCGCCGGCTGTCCACCGAGATCGAATACAGCCAACCGGTGCTCTACAAGCACTTCTCCGGTATGGAGGACATCGTCGCGTCGGTCGCGGTCCAGGGATTCGGCGAACTCGGTGGCGCGCTCTCCGCAGCGCGCGTCGGGGCGACCGACGACCGGGACGCGCTGGCCCGAGTTGCCCACGCGTTCATTGGTTTTGCCCGCGACAACCCGGCGTTGTTCGACGCGATGTTCATCCGGACCACGACGCTGCCGTTCGCCGCCGAGGACACGCCGGCGGAGCTCAATGCGGCGTTCGCCGAACTGCGTGCGGCGGTGGACCTGGTCGCGGGTACGCGGGATCCCGACACGCTGGCCGAAGTGGTGTGGGCATCGTTGCACGGCCTGATCACCCTGGATCGGAGTGGCCGGTTACGCCCGGACCACCACGCCGAGCGGGTCGACACCCTGATCGCCGGACTCGTCGCAACAACGTGAGCCTGGTCACAACGTCTCCAACGCTGTCACAACAGCGGTCCCGGCGGTGTCTTGAGGACAGCAAACCCGCGAGGACAGGAGACAACATGACCGCCCAACGCACTCACATCGTCGTGATCGGCGGCGGATACGCCGGCACGCTGGCCGCCAATCATCTGCGGCTGCGCGCCGACCTCGACATCACCGTGGTGAATCCACGTCCGGTTTTCGTCGAGCGAATCCGGTTGCATCAGATGGTCGCCGGCAGCGGCACCGCAGCCGTCGACTACGGAACCCTGCTCGGTGACGGCATCCGGCTCGTCGTCGACAACGCCGATCGGATCAACACCGCGCAGCGCTCCGTCGAGCTGACGTCTGGGACTGTGCTGCCCTACGATTACCTGATCTACGCGGTCGGCAGCACCGGCGTGGTTCCCGCCGCGGTACCCGGCGCTGTCGAATTCGCCTACCCGATAGCCGAATTCGAGCAAGCCGAGCGACTCCGAGGTGCCCTGGACGAGCTGCATCCCGCCGCGCCGGTCGTCGTCGTCGGCGCCGGGTTGACCGGCATCGAAACAGCCTCCGAACTGGCCGAGCAGGGCCGGAGGGTGACCATGGTGTGCGGCGGCACACTGGGTCTGTCACTGAGCGAGCCGGGCCGCCGTTCGGTGGCCAAGTCGTTGCACCGCCTCGGTGTGGAGGTCCTCGAGACCGCGAGCGTCGACAAAGTCCGCCCCGACGGGGTGGTGCTGGATGACGGCGTCGTGCTGCGCAGCGCGTTGACGATCTGGACGGCGGGTTTCGGCGTGCCGGATCTGGCTTACCGCAGCGGGCTTCGCACCGATGCGCTGGGCAGGCTGCTCACCGATGAGACACTGACCAGCGTGGACGATCCCCGCATCGTGGCGGCCGGTGACGCCGCCGCGCCGTCGGGCCACCCGCT
>NZ_DATNJW010000286.1:0-3567 GCF_035603715.1 Mycobacterium sp.
CGTCGTCGAGCGGCAGCGTCGCGTCGATCCACGCGTGTGAATCGTCGGACATCGCGACGCCGGCCAGGATGCGGTCGACGCCGAAACGCCATGTGTTGTGCACGAAGTCGACGTGGTACGGGCGCCGATGCTGCTGATCCAGGCCCCACCGGATGTTCGCCTGCCGGACCCAGCGGGTGATGTCCTCGAGATCGTCATCGGTGAAACCGAAACGGGCGCGCACCGGCGGGGTCTGCGCGAAGCTGAGCACCTCACTGGCCGTCGCCCTGCTGCCCGCCAGCGCCAGCAGTTGCGAGGCGACGCCGAGCAGCGGATTGGTCTGAATCAGCGAGCGGTCCGCGAGCCGAACCCGCAAGCGGTGAGCGGGATGCGCGCCGTGCACCACGTCGCCTAGCCCGAAGTCGGCCACGATGAGGGGCGCGTACGTCTCGATGTCCGGGCACATCACCAGGATGTCGCGTGGCTCGAGCGTCGCGTCGTCCTGCAGCAGGCCGAGCAGCACCTCCCGCAGCACATCGACCTGGCGGGCAGGCCCATGGCAGTTGTGTATCTGCACCGACCGGTCATCGCCCATCAACGTCCGCCCTTGTGGCCGAACAACGTTGGCGGCGATATCGGACTGCAGCCAGCCGAGCAGCGTGTCCGACGGTGTCGTGCCGCGGAGGTATTCGTCCGTCTGCGGCGTGGGCGGCAGGCTGCGTTGGAGTTCGCGCAGGTCCCGCCCGAGCGTCGCCAGCAGCGGGTGGGCCACGACGCGGTGACTGGTGTCGTCGCGGCGCGGAATAGAGCCATGGACGCCGGCGAGGTCCCGCCACAGCTGGTCGCTGGGATGCGGCAGCCACAGGTGCAGGTCGTGATGGGCGGACAAGGCGTCCAGCAGTTCCACATCGGTACACGCCAACCGCGTGTGCCCGAATAAGGACAGCCGCGTCGGCAGGTCCGCCGGACCCGCGCGCAGCCGGGCCACCGTCTTCTCCTGCCGAATGTGTGGGGGATCGGCGGGCACGGTGGCGACCAGCGCCCGCCAGAGTGCGGGCTGCCACAGCAGGTCTTCGTCGAGATCGCCCGGGTTGCCCTCGAGCCAATCGACGAGCAACCGCGGCCGCTGGCGGCCGTACGAGGCGAACAAGCCCGCCAGCCGGCGCGCCACCGAATAGCGGCGCCCGCGCCGCAGCTCGGCCTCCGTCTCGGTCGGCGCGAAGTGGCCCAAATGTGTTGCCAGCGTGCGACACCAGGCCTCATCCAACGAGCAATCGATCACCTGCAGCAGCGGCCATGCCATCGCGTCCGGCGACCACGGATCGTCGTCGGCCGTGCCGGTGAGTTCGGCGATCAAGGAACCCGGGCTGCGGAACGCCACCGCGGCGCACACCCCGTCGCCGCCGGCGACTCCGCGCCCGAGCACGTGCGACAGTCGTTGACTGAGCCAGCGCTCGACACCGCGCGCCGGAACCAGGACCAGGTCCTCGGCGAACGGGTCGGTCAGCGGGTTGGCCAGCAGGGCGCCGAGACCGTCGGCAAGCAGATCGGTGCGCTCGGCACGGTGCAGATGAAGCGCCATCGCGGTGCCACGATAGACCCGGACACCGACACGGGTGGGTGCTTGCGAAAAGTGTTCAGGTTTCTGCCCTACGGGCAGGGCCTACTTGCCCAAGGTGAACTGATTGACGTCGATGTAGCCCTTGCGGAACGCGTCGGCGCAACCGGTCAGGTACCTCATGTATCGCTGGTAGACCTCTTCGGACTGAATCTCGACGGCCTCGGCATGGCGAGCCTGTAACGCCTCGGCCCAGTGGTCGAGTGTCCTGGCGTAGTGCAGCTGCAGCGACTGCCGACGCTTGAGATTGAAACCCATCTTTGACGCGTGGAACTCCACCATCTCGATCGGCGGCAACTGGCCCCCCGGGAAGATCTCTGCACCGATGAATTCGGTGAAGCTTGCGACCTCGTCGGTCATCGGCAGGCCACGTTCCACCATCTGTTGCGGGGTCAGCATGGTGATCGTATGCAGCAGCATCACCCCGTCATCGGGCAGGATGCGGTAGGCCTTCGCGAAGAAATCGTCGTAGCGGTCATACCCGAAATGCTCGAACGCGCCGATGGACACGATTCGATCCACAGACTCCTCAAACTGCTCCCACCCCTGCAGCACCACCCGCCTGCTGCGTTCGGTGTGCATCGCGTCGAACAGCTCCTGCACGTGGCCTGCCTGGTGTTTGGACAAGGTCAAACCGATGACGTTCACGTCGTACTTCTCGATCGCGCGGCGCATCGTGCTACCCCAGCCGCAGCCGACCTCCAGGAGCGTCATGCCGGGGCGCAGACCCAGCTTGCCCAGCGCCAGGTCGATCTTGCGGATCTGCGCCTCTTCCAGCGAGATATCGCGCATCCGGTCCCAGTACGCACAGCTATAGGTCATGGTCGGGTCCAGGAAGAGCCGGAAGAAGTCGTCGGACAAGTCGTAATGCGCCTGCACCTCTTCGAAATGCGGCGTCAGATTCTCTGCCATGGGGCTATGCGCCTTTCTGAGCTTCGGAACCACCCTGGTGGTTCACGAGGCAGCGCCTCATTCGGTTCACCAGTGGGCTGAACTACTGGTTCACCAGGTCTTTCCCGATATCTGCGTAACCAAAACTCGTCTGGCTCCCCCGCGGGCGTCGAGTCCACGGCGGGTAACGTGTCGAATTGTGGCCCAAGGTGTTTGGGCGCCACTCGCTTCACGCGGCCGACCTCGTTCCTATCAGGGAATTCGTGCCGCTCAACACCGGTTGACCACGATTGTCTGCCAGAGGAGGGCACAAATGGAAGCCTGGGACGCGATCGCTGCTCGACGAAACGTGCGCGAGTACCGGCCGGACCCGATCCCAGCCGAGGATCTGGACCGGATCGCCGAAGCCGGATGGCGTGCCCCGTCGGCGAAAAACCGGCAGCCGTGGGATTTCGTGATCGTCACCGACGCCGATCAGTTGCGGGAGTTGTCCACGGTGTGGCGGGGCGCCGGCCACATCGCCGCGGCGCCCGCGGCGATCGCCTTTGTCATACCGGTACCGCCCGACGAGCGCAGGGTGGTCACCGACAACTACGACGTCGGTCAGGCCACCATGGCGATGATGATCGCAGCCACAGATCTGGGCATCGGGACCGGTCACTCGTCGGTGGGGGACCAGGACAAAGCCCGGGCCATCCTGGGTGTCCCCGACGATCACCTGGTGGCATTTCTGCTCGGTGTCGGTTATCCCGCCGATCGTCCGCTCACCCCGATCCGCAAGCCGAATCGACGGCCCTTCTCCGAAGTCGTCCACCACGGCCGTTGGTGATGAAAGCCTGAAAACCCTTCGGCGCCTTATAGGGTCGTAAGCTCGGTGGCGTGCATGACCACCAGGGTGACTACGGAATCGACGGATCCTTCGAGAAGGTCTCGGCGCGCGCACAGGGGATAGGTATCGGTGCCCAGGCCGCGGCCCTGGCCGTGTTTGCCGGGATCAGCATGGCACGCGGTAGGCGGCTCGCGGCGGCGCTGGCAGCGGGATCGACCGCCATGATCTCGGCGACCGCGGTCTGGTACTT
>NZ_DATNJW010000287.1:0-13150 GCF_035603715.1 Mycobacterium sp.
GCGCCGCGGCTGTCCAGTGTTCCGGTCGAGTCGATCGCGACCACCAACGCGAATCCGCCGGCCCGCGCGGCCGTCACGCCCGCTTCAGTGGATGCGACGACAGCGCACCGGCCAGGCCGCACCGCCAGCCGATTGGCCGACTCGATGAACGCAGCGGCATCGGCCCTGGCGACACGGACGCCGGCGTCGCGCAGTCGCGCTGTGACCGCAGCGTCGGGCTGGTCGCCGAAGTCGAACAGCACCGCGTCCAGGCGGCGCGGGTCGATGATGACCGACATTGCCCGCCCCGCCTTCCCGGCCCGTCGTCGCGGTGCCGGTAGTCAGGTTAGTCGGTGACCGTCAGACCGATTTCCTGTCGAACAGCAGAAGCGAATCCTGGGTGAGCATGTCAAGGCGTGCGACGGCGATCTTGATGCCGTCGGCCAATTGGTCGATGTCGGATCCGGCGTCGTAGTCCGCGGTGATACCGAATACTAGGTCGTCGGCGTAGCTCAGGATCGCGACACCGGTGCGCAGCTGCAACGCGATCGGTGGAATCGGCAGCAGGCGGGCAACCTTGCGACCCATCATCTCCAGCCGCAGGTGTGGACCGGGGACATTGGTAGCCAGTGTCATGATGCCGCGCTGCGGCAGCCGGGTGAGCAATCGAATCAGCCACGAGGACAACATGAACGGGACATAACCGCTCGCCGATACCGCCATGTTGCCCGCCTGTCGCTGACCGCCCTGCTTGGTCCGGGTCAGCCGGCTGTGTACGGTGAGCAGCTGCTGGATCGGATCGCCCTCTTCGACGGGCAGGTAGGGCAGCATGATCGAAAGGCGATTGCCGGGCTTGTCGAGCGCATCGGACGAACGCACCGACACCGGCACCAGTGTGCGCAGCGAGTCCGGCCGCGGTTGCTCGCCGCGGCGAAGCAACACGGAGCGGAAGCCCTCGGTGATCGCCGCCAGCGCGACGTCGTTGACGGTCACGTCGAACTTCCGGCAGACCTGCTCGACGTCGGCGAGCGGAACTCGCACGGCGCGGTAACGGCGCATCGCCGTGACCGGACCGACCAGCGACGAACCGGCTGTCGGCCGCAGCAGACTCGTGGCGATGTCGACCGTGCCGCCAACCGTCTTCGCGGCGGCATCGGTGATGCCGGTCGCAGTTCGCCACAGACCGCTCAGCGGGTTGTTGCGCGGCGTCTGATCGGGCACCGGCTTCAGGTGTGGGCGTCGGGCGGTCCGCTTCGCGACGGGCCGGGCGAACGCGTCGCCCTCGATGTCGTCGCACAGTCGGCTGAGGATGCGGGTGGCCGATATTCCGTCGGCCATGCAGTGGTGAATCTTCATCAGCATCGCCCATCGATTGCCTTTCAGGCCTTCGATGACCCAGCATTCCCAGAGCGGGCGATCCCGGTCCAGGCGGCGCTCGAGCACGTCGGCGACAACTCCGAACAGTTCGGCGTCATCGCCCGGCCGCGGCACCGCGACGCGTCGTACGTGGCGATTGAGATCGAACCCCGGATCGTCGACCCACTGCGGCGCGCCGATGTCGAAGGGCTGGGTGCGGAGCATCTGCGTGCAGCGCGGAATGGTCTTAATACGCTCTGCTAGAACATCTTTGAATTTTTCAAAGTCGGGCGCCGACCCCTCGATGACTGCGATTCCGCCGATTGCCAGACTGACGTTACGGTCCGAATCCTCGGCCATGAGGAAACCCGCGTCGAGCGTATTGAGTTGCTCCACCAACCATCACCGCCGTTTCGTTTCTTGGATTGTGTTCGAGTATTGGCTGTGACCAGTGGTCAGAGGTGGCGGCGACATTAAATCATGTAAACAACTGGAGTCGATTGTGTGGCAACGTGGTTGGTCCCGACCCGACACGGGTACAAAAGGGCGGCTGTCTGAGAATCTCTGAGCAATTTCTCACGCCGCGCCAAGAGTGTTCCGGCGCAAAACCTTTCAGAAAATGTGCGTATCTGCGTTATGGATGCTGACGGTGTTATGGGTTGGTCGTCGGGCCGGAGAACCAGCGGCCACGCTCGAGGTTGTGACCCACGCGGGTCATCACGCGTGGGAATACTCGCGGCAGCACAGGGGCGGCCAGTTTGAAGGGAAGTCGCGCGTTGCCACCGATGGCAGCGTGCAACAGAGTGCCGCCGTGGCCGTCAGGCTCAAAGCGGTATTGCTCAACCCAGGCGCGAAACGCCGGTGCGGTTGCGGAATCGACACGGAACGCAAGACGAGCGCCTTCATCCCAAACGAGTACCGATTCGTCAACCTTGATGCCGATGAACCGCTTGGTGTAGCGCGAGCCAACGCCGTGCGGCGCCGGTGTATGGAAACGGCCAGTTTTGTCGAAGCCAGGGAAGAACTCCGCCCAGTTCGCCGGGTCATGCGCAAACGCGGCGAAGACCTCGCTCGGCGGTCGATCCACTTTGACCGAGGCGGAAAGGCGGATTGGAGCGGTGTCGAGGTAATCCAGATCGACGGCTTCGCAAGCGAACATGCGAATTCTCCTTGCTTGCGTAGGGCAAGGCGGCACCCGCTATTCCGACGGGAATTTCCGCCAACTGACAAACGCAATCACGATCCCGATCAGCGCCGTGATCGGCCCAGCGATGGACCAGGTCGTGGTGTTACTCATCTGGCTACCTTGAAGCACTCCGAATCCTTGGAGCGCCCAGATCAGACCGAACAGTGCGAGGATCAACCCGAATACGAATGTAGCGATGAGAGTCCTTCTCATACAGGGATCTTACGTGCGATTTGGTCAGCTCTTTCGGAAAAGCGGACCGCAAGACGGCCGTTACGCGAAGAAGACTTCAAGCCGACTTGTGAGTCGGCTATATACCGCAAAGCAAAGCACCCCCAAGGATCTTGGGGGTGCCTTAGAGTGCGCCGTACATGAATGAGTCGTCGACCTCGCAACGCGCCGCATTGGGGCGCTACTCCCCATCGACCCAAGCGGGGGCCCGGCAAAAGGTTCAGGAGGTGGTGGTCCATGTCAAAGATCGCCGATGCGTTGCCTGACAACGCCGACCACGACGCTGTCTCACTCGTCTCGATTCCGCTAGGCGAACGTCGACGCGACTGGTTTTTCGTCGTAATGTTCGCGATCTTCGCATCGACATCGTTTCTGACAGACCCCGTTACCCTGCTTGGTCGTCCGGACCCAAACTCGCGATGGTTCATGTCGCGCTTCGTCTACCACTCCGGGACCGATTCACTGATTTTGGTAGATCCGCGCTTCGTTCAGGTCACCGTCGGCACATCAGCGGTGCTGTTCGGCGTCTTCTATGTGGTACTGATCTATGCGTTTGTGCGAGGGCGAGAGTGGATTCGGCTCCCAGCCGTCTTTTACGCGGGGATGGTCGTCATGGGGACAGGCGTGTACCTGGCCGTCGGACTCTTAGGCGACGCGCCGCTCTTTCACCTGGCGTGCGGGCCGGATTCGGCCTACGACTACAAGTTCGTCAGCGCCGCAAAGTCTCTCGCCTACAACCTGCCCTACCCTTTGGTGGCCCTGCTCTTAGTGGCGCGAATGTGGCGAGTACATCCATTCGCGCGAAGGCGAGCGTGCTAGTGAGCTCGTCATATAATCATGTCGCGCCAGCCCGAAGACGTGTTGACCAAATGATGTCGCCGACTGGCTCGGCTTAGACTTCCGCAATGTTCACCGAGACGCGCTATGCGCAAAACGGCGATCTTCGGGTCGCTTACCGTGCGTCCGCTGAAGGTGAACGAGATATCGTGTTCGTCCCGAACTGGTTTACGAATTGCGAGGTGTTTCCCGAGCTGCCGTCCATTCAAGGCTGGGTGGAGGCGATGACATCGCTGGGACGGCTGATCGTCTTCGACCAGCCGGGCAACGGAGCGTCCGACCCGGTCACACCTGGCGCGCTGCCGACCTTGGAGCAATGGGCCGACAGCATCACCGCGGTGCTCGACGATCTCGGGAGTCGGGAAGCGGTCGTCCTTGTGAGCAGCGGCACGGTCGCGACGGGAGCGCTGTTCGCGGCAACACATCCGTCCCGCACAATCGCGCTGGTTGTGCTCGAGGGCTACACCGGGCAAGCAGTGCCCGAGGAAATCCCGGCTACCTTCATCGCGGCGTGGGGCACGGGGGAGATGGAGCGTGTGTCCAACCCGGATATGCCTTGGAACGCGGAGATTCGGGGAGCATGGGCTCGACACGAACGCCTGGCGGCGAGCCCAGCGACCTTCGGCCTCTTGTTCCGTCTCGTCCTCCAATTGGACGTGCGGGCGATTCTTACGACAATCCGCGTGCCAACCCTCGTCGTTCACCACACCGACGACGCGTTGGTCCTGCCCGAGTATGGCAAGGACGTCGCCGATCACATACCGAGTGCGAAATATGTTGAGCTGCCGGGGCGGAATACTTACCACTTCGTTGAGCCATGGCGCGAGTCTTTCCAACAGATCGCCGAATTCCTCACCGGCCAGCAGGCTGAGGTGGCCGATGATCGGGTGCTTGCCACAGTGCTGTTCACCGACATTGTGGACTCGACACGGCGGGCCGCCGAGATGGGCGATCGTGACTGGCGTGCCTTGCTCGACGCACACGACGCCGTAGTCCGCGTACAACTCAACCGCTTTCGTGGCCGCGAAGTGAACACGTCGGGAGACAGCTTTCTCGCGATGTTCGACGGCCCGCAGCGAGCGATCCGCTGCGCCATGGCAATTCGCGACGCGGTGCAGTCTCTGGGCATCGCGGTGCGCGCCGGGCTGCACACTGGCGAGTGCGAGGTCCGCGGCGACAACATTGGCGGCATCGGCGTACATATCGGAGCGCGAGTGAGCGCACTGGCAGCAGCCAACGACGTGCTGGTGTCGAGCACGCTCCGCGACCTCGTGATCGGGTCAGGGATCGAGTTCGAGGAGCGTGGCACTCACGAGCTCAAAGGCGTCCCCGGCGAATGGCGCCTTTTCGCGGTCGCCTCGCCGTAGCTCTGGCTTTCGATCAACGCCGCATCAGAACGTTCTAGAGGATGGGACGCGGTTAGAGCTTCTTCAGTCCACGGATGATTTTGCTGAACGGTTGCAGCGACAGCATCCCTTTGCGAAGGCTCCGCTGTAAGGGCCCGCCGTTGGTCAGCACCATGTAACGGACGCCGCAGTCGCGCCACTGCGCGGCCCGCTCGAGGACCTCTTCGGGTGTCCCTGTCAGCGTTGTCTCCCGCAGGAGGGCCGGCGGAATCTGAGCCACATGGGACAACGCCGTTTGCTCGTCCATGTTGAACGGCAGCAGATCCTGCGCCCCCGAGAACCCGGCCCCCAACGGGTGCTGAGCACCATGACGTCGGTAATCGTCATCGGAAGCCGACAGCCCCCAGAACTTGACGATCTCGGAGTCGAGCGCTTCATCGACGTCGTCGCGGCTTCGACCGGTGATCACCGGCAACCACACAGCGGGAATGATGGACATCGGGTCCCGCCCGGCGTCGGAGGCGGCGGCCCGCACAACTTCCAGCCGTTGCGCGTAGTCCTCGGGCCGGTGCGGGAAGCCCGGGAAATAGCCATCGCCGTAGCGGCCTGCGGCACGCAGCATGCGCGGCCCGTGGGCCGCGATCCAAATCTCGGGCCACTTACCGCGATAGGGCGGCAGATCAAATAGCGCGTTTCGCAGCGGGAAATAGGGGGAGTCGCGGTTGACGAGTTCTCCTCCCGAATTCCAGAGCGCGCGGATGGTGGCCATCGCCTCCTCAAACCGTGCAACCGGTTTGGACCAATCCACCCCATAGGGCTCATTGCCTTCGCGTTCACCCGTGCCGATGCCCAGAATTGCCCGGCCGCGGGTGAGGAGGTGCAGCGTCGCCGCGGCCTGCGCAGTGACGGCCGGGTTGCGTCGACCGGTGTCGGTCACGCTTGTACCGAGATGCATGCGACCCATTCGATTACGCGCGGCGAGGTGCCCGAGCATTGTCCACGGCTCCATGTACGCATCGAGGGTTGGTACAAGCTTGGTTGCACCGCAATATTGCTGCTTCCACAACGAGCGCGGGAACAGTCCGTTGAGGTGGTCAGGAAGCCACAACGAGTCGACGCGGTTGGTCAACGCATTCAGGTAAGTGGCTCGGGTCAAACTCTCAGGCGTCGGGCGGGAGACGAGACTGAAGTCCATGATTCCCACACGGAATCGGGCCATCGGCTGTCCTTCCCGCTGTGATCCTGGCGTTTCAGTATTTCCTCGGCCGATCGGGGTCGGTTAAGTAGCCGGCTACTCAATTTCTGGACGGCTATGCACCGGTCCTGCCGTGGCGAGACACTCGAATGTCGAACATACATTCGATAGACTGAGTCGGTGGGTTGGAGCAATGGGCCGCCGGGCTGGTCGGAGATGGAGCGGGTGCTCTCCGGTAAACCGCGCCGTTCCGGCACGCCAACCGTGTGGACCCCGGCCGATGAGGCACCCTGGTCGCGCAAGCGGATGGCATACCAGCCCCCGGACGACGGCCGGCCGATGCGTTCGTCGGTCGCGTATGCCGAGTTGCACGCGCATTCGGCGTACAGCTTTCTCGATGGAGCCAGCGCGCCGGAAGAACTGGTCGAGGAGGCGGTCCGGCTCGGCCTGCGGGCCATCGCGCTGACCGATCACAACGGCCTCTACGGGGCGGTGCGGTTCGCCGAAGCGGCGGTGGAGTTGGACATGCGTACGGTGTTCGGCGCCGAATTGTCGTTGGGATCCGGCGCCAGGACCGACGATCCCGATCCGGCGGGTCCGCATCTGCTGGTGTTGGCGCGCGGGCCGGAAGGCTATCGCCGTTTGTCGCGGCAGTTGGCCGCGGCGCATCTGGCCGGCGGCGAGAAAGGCAAGCTGCGCTTCGACTTCGATGCGCTCACCGACGCGGCGGGCGGGCACTGGCACATCTTGACCGGTTGCCGCAAAGGCCACGTCCGCTCCGCGCTGGCCACCGGTGGACCGGAGGCAGCCTCGGCGGCGTTGGCCGATCTGGTGGACCGGTTCGGTTCTAACCGGGTGAGCATCGAGCTGACCCATCACGGCTGCCCGGGTGACGACGAAGTCAACGCCGAATTAGCCATACTCGCAAAACGATTCGGTCTCGGCAGCGTTGCGACCACCGGTGCGCATTTCGCCGGACCGTCGCGGCGCCGGCTGGCGATGGCCATGGGCGCGATACGGGCCAGGAAGTCGCTGGACGAGGCCGCCGGCTGGCTGGCCCCGCTGGGCGGTTCGCATCTTCGCTCCGGTGAGGAGATGGCACGGCTATTCGCCCAACGTCCCGACGCGGTGACCGCCGCGGCCGAACTCGGCGAGCAGTGCGCATTCGGTCTGGCGCTCATCGCCCCGAAGCTGCCGCCGTTCGACGTTCCGCCCGGGCATACCGAAGACAGCTGGTTGCGCGAGCTGGCGATGGCGGGAGCTCAGCGTCGCTACGGCCCGCGGGCCCATGCGCGCCAGGCGTATGCCCAGATCGAGCGTGAGCTGGAAATCATTGCCCAACTCCAGTTTCCAGGTTACTTCTTGGTGGTCTACGACATCACCCGGTTCTGTCGGGAGAACAACATCCTGTGTCAGGGGAGGGGATCGGCGGCCAATTCGGCGGTCTGTTATGCCCTTGGCGTCACCGCGGTCGATCCGGTGGCCAATGAGCTGTTGTTCGAGCGGTTCCTGTCGCCGGTCCGCGACGGCCCACCCGATATCGACATCGACATCGAGTCGGATCAGCGCGAAAAGGCCATCCAGTACGTCTACAACAAATACGGCCGCGACTATGCGGCTCAGGTCGCCAACGTGATCACCTACCGCTCCCGGATCGCGGTGCGCGACATGGCTCGTGCCCTGGGTTTCTCGCAGGGGCAGCAGGACGCGTGGAGCAAGCAGATCAGCCACTGGAGTGGACGCCCGTCGGACATAGAAGACATTCCCGAGCAGGTGATCGAGTTGGCCGAACAGATCCAGAACCTGCCTCGGCACATGGGCATCCATTCCGGCGGCATGGTGATCTGCGATCGGCCGATCGCCGACGTCTGCCCGGTCGAGTGGGCACGCATGGAGAACCGCAGCGTGTTGCAGTGGGACAAAGACGATTGCGCGGCAATCGGTTTGGTGAAATTCGACCTGCTCGGGCTGGGTATGCTTTCGGCGCTGCACTACGCCATCGACCTGGTCGCCGAGCACAAAGGCATCGAGGTCGACCTGGCCACGCTGGACCTGTCCGAACCGGCGGTGTACGAGATGTTGCAGCGTGCAGATTCCGTCGGGGTGTTCCAGGTTGAATCGCGCGCGCAGATGGCCACCCTGCCGCGGCTGAAGCCGAGGGTGTTCTACGACCTGGTGGTCGAGGTCGCTTTGATCCGCCCCGGGCCGATCCAGGGTGGCTCGGTGCACCCGTACATCCGGCGACGCAACGGCCTCGACCCAGTCGTCTACGACCATCCGTCGATGGAGTCGGCGCTGCGGAAGACGTTGGGAGTACCACTGTTTCAGGAACAGCTGATGCAGCTCGCGGTGGACTGTGCCGGCTTTTCCGGCGCTGAGGCCGATCAGTTGCGGCGTGCCATGGGTTCCAAGCGGTCGACCGAACGCATGCAACGGCTACGCAGCCGGTTCTTCGACGGTATGCGGCGAATGCATGGCGCCGACGACGAGGTGATCGACCGGATCTACGAAAAGCTGGAGGCGTTCGCCAATTTCGGTTTCCCGGAAAGCCATTCGCTGAGCTTCGCGTCACTGGTCTTCTACTCGTCGTGGTTCAAGCTGCATCACCCCGCGGCGTTCTGCGCGGCACTGCTGCGTGCACAGCCGATGGGCTTCTACTCGCCGCAGTCGCTGGTGGCCGACGCCCGCAGACATGGTGTGACGGTGCACGGTCCGTGTGTGGCCGCCAGCCTGGTGCATGCCACTTTGGAGAACTCCGGAACCGAAGTGCGACTGGGGCTGGGCAGCGTCCGTCATATCGGAGAGGACCTTGGTGAAAAGCTGGTCGAGGAGCGAAAAGCGAATGGCCCCTTCAGTTCTCTGCTGGATTTGACGACTCGGGTCCAGCTGTCGGTGCCGCAGACCGAAGCGCTGGCCACCGCAGGCGCGCTGCGCTGCTTCGGGATGTCGCGGCGCGAGGCGCTGTGGGCGGCCGGCGCAGCCGCCACCCAACGGCCGGAACGCCTACCCGGGGTGGGCTCGTCGTCGCATATCCCGTCCCTTCCCGGAATGAGCGAGGTGGAGTTGGCCGCGGCCGACGTGTGGGCCACCGGCATCTCACCGGACAGCTACCCCACCCAGTTCCTGCGGTCGGATCTCGACGAGATGGGGGTGGTGCCCGCCGCTGAGTTGTTGTCGGTGCCCGATGGCGACCGGGTGCTGGTCGCCGGCGCGGTCACCCACCGGCAGCGACCGGGAACGGCTCAAGGGGTGACGTTCATCAACCTCGAGGACGAGACCGGAATGGTCAACGTGCTGTGCACACCGGGGGTGTGGGCGCGGCACCGCAAGCTGGCGCAGACGGCACCGGCACTGCTGGTCCGCGGTCAGGTCCAAAATGCCAGTGGCGCAATCACCATCATGGCTGAGCGGTTCGCCAAGCTCACCCTGAAGATCGGCTCGAGGTCTCGCGACTTCCGGTGAGTGTCCGCATCTATGCGCCCGGCGTCGTCCAGACCTTGGTCGGGGTGATCGCCAACCGGGTGCTGAACGCATCCATCGAGATCCCCTCGGCCGACTCCAATTCCTTGGCCAGTTCGCCGTACTTCGCCCAGTAGGGTGCGTCGTCCTGGCAATTAACGTCGGTTGCGTCGATCGCCGCGGTGCCGCCGATGGCAATGACGCCGCCGCCGTTACCGTCTGAGTCCAGGTTCAGGCTCACATCAGGATGCGCCTTGATATGGGCGACCTTGGCGGCCTGTGGCATGGAGTACACCGTGAGCCTGGTGCCGTCGAAAAAGAACCAGACCAACCGGGGTACCGGTTGGCCTGACTTGGCGACGGTGGTCAACCACCCAAAGTTGTCCGACTTGAGCCTGCTGACAACCTCTTGCGTGAATTCGATGCTCATAGCTGCGAATGTAACCTCCAGGGATGCCCCTGAATTTGTCTGTCGACGAACTCCTCACCACCACCCGTTCGGTCCGCAAACGTCTCGACTTCGACAAGCCGGTATCGCACGAGGTCCTGATGGAATGCCTCGATCTCGCGCTGCAAGCGCCCACCGGCTCCAATTCGCAAGGCTGGCAATGGGTTTTCGTCGAGGACGCGGAGAAGAAGAAGGCGATCGGCGAGATTTACCTTGCCAACGCCCGGGGCTACCTGAGCTCCCCGTCGCCGGAATACGGCGAGGGGGACACCCGAGGTGAGCGGATGGGCGCAGTCCGCGATTCCGCGTCATATCTGGCCGAGCACATTCACGAAGCGCCGGTGCTGTTGATCCCGTGCATCGAAGGCCGCGAAGACAAGCAGCCGATGGGCGGGGCGGGTTTCTGGGCGTCACTGCACCCGGCGATCTGGAGCTTCTGTCTGGCGCTGCGCTCCCGGGGATTGGGCACCTGCTGGACGACGCTGCACCTGATCCGCGGCGGTGAGGAAAAGGTGGCCGAGCTACTGGGCATTCCCTACCAGAAGTACAGCCAGGCCGGCCTGTTCCCGATCGCCTACACCAAGGGCACCGATTTCAAGCCGGCCAAGCGGCTACCGGCCGAGGAACTCACGCACTGGGACAGCTGGTAGGTCTCTCGCACCCGGGTAGTTCAGACGGCACCGGGGAAGCCCTGTTGCCGCCATGCCTCGTACACCGCGACCGCGGCGGCGTTGGCCAAATTCAGCGAACGTCGTCCGTCCAGCATCGGTATGCGTACCCGCTGGGTGATGTGCGGGTCGGCCAGCGTCGCGGAGTCCAGGCCGGTGGGCTCTGGGCCGAACATCAGCACGTCGCCGGCCTCGTAGCCGACGTCGGTGTAGAGATGCGTCGCGTGTGCGGTGAAGGCGAACACCCGCTGCGGCGCGAGCACCTTCCAGGCGTCGTCCAGCGATGCGTGGACGGTGACGGAGGCGAGGTCGTGGTAGTCAAGCCCCGCCCGGCGCAGCTTGGGTTCGGCCAGGTCGAAGCCCAGCGGTTCGACGAGGTGTAGTTCTGCTCCGGTGGCCGCTGCGGTGCGGATTGCATTGCCCGTATTGGGTGCGATCCGCGGTGAGTAAAACAGCAGCTTGAACACAACACACCGTAACCGGAAATGGGGCGATTGCCCGATGCGCGCGATGCCGCGCGCGAGCAAAATCTCAGGTTTATGAACCGACTAATCGCAGGATGCGCTGCGGCGGTGACGGTAGGCGCCGGGCTCGGGTTCGCCGGCCTGGGACTGGCCGCAGGAATCGCTCAGGCCAACCCGCCGGGCTGCAGTCAGTATTCGGCCTGCTGGTGCCCAGGGCAGAAAATGCCCGGAAATGTAGTGGGAGATTGGGACACCGGCGGCTGCCACGACTTTCACTGGGCCAGCGAGGACTTCCCGCCCGGCCCACACATGCAGGTGGAGCAGGGACCGAAGCCGCGTGACCCCAGTTGCCCACCCTGGGCGACGATCTTCAGCGGCCCGGCTCAGTGCGGCGGCCTTTGAGCACTTTTATCTGGCCGAGCTGCTGAGAAATCCAAGCGCGAGAAGTTTGCTCGGCTATCGTCGGCGGCGCTTGGCACCGGTCGCTGGACTCTGTCTGTTCAGTAAGAATTGTGGTCTCTGCAGCCGCAGCCTGGCATACTCGTCGAATTGCCAGGCGTATATCGCTTGCCCGTCGCTCGGGGTGAGCGCAATTAGCAGGAAGTCTCATGAACGACGCGCTAAGACTGCGATTCAGCGGAGCGGACGCTAACACCGCGCTGATCCAGTGACTATCTTTGCCCGCGCCGCGCGGGCCATCTCACCGGCCAAAACTCCCATCGCGGACAACCAAAGTGCGGAGTCCGGATCGACCAAACGGCCGCCGACATGGTCGCTGCGCAATTGGCCGGTCCGCTGGAAAGTCGTGGCAATTGTCGCCCTGCCTTTGGCACTGGCAATGGTTTTCGGGGGATTGCGTATCGCGGGCGCGGTAAGTGACGCACATCGCCTTCGGTTGGCTGCCGATCGCACCGAGATGGTTCCGGCGATAACTAAATACATGTCGGCGCTCGATGTGGCATTGCTGGCGAGTTCGACCGGCGGTGACGCCGACGGCGCCAAGAAGAACTATGACGCCCGCAAGCATGAGCTGGAAGCCCGGCTCGCCGGCACCAAGGTCGCGCCCGACGTGGACACCGCGGTCACTGCCCTGCTGGACAATGGCCAATCGCTGCTGGACAACATCGCATCGAACACCATCCCTTTGCGGGTGCGAGTGACGACGTATGCCCCCATCCTGCTGACCGCGGAGAACGCGATCGACGGTTCGGTGCGCGTCGACAACGAGAAGATCCGCGCTACCGCGCAGGGACTCAGCCGGGCCGTCGGAGCCCGCGGCCAGATGATGATGCAGCAACTGCTGATCACCCGCGGTGCCGACTTGCCGGAGCCCGAGCTGCGCACGTCGATGACCACGCTGGCCGGTACCGAGCCGTCGACGTTGTTCGGGATGGCGGAAGTGCTCGGCATCGGCTCGCAAGAGGCCAAGACGCTGCAGCAACAGATGGTCACCCGGATGGGGTTGATGTCGAATCCGGCCATTGTGCTCGTCAACAACGCGGACCTGCTGCACTCGATACAGACCACCGACGGTATCGCCGCGCAGATCATCAAGGACACCACCGCACAGGTGACCAAGGCCGTCGAAGCTCAGGCCCAGAACCGGCGCAATGCCGCGATCCGCGACGCCGTTGTGGTGGTGACGGCCATCGTCGCCGCGCTCCTGGTCGTGCTGCTGGTCGCGCGCTCGCTGATCCGCCCGCTGCGGGTGCTGCGCGACAGCGCCCTGAAGGTCGCCCACGAGGATCTCGAGCGCGAGATCACCCGGGTTCGGGCCGGTGACGAATCGCCGCCCGAGCCGCTGCCCGTTCACACCACCGAAGAAGTTGGCCAGGTCGCGCATGCGGTCGACGAATTGCATACGCAGGCGTTGCTTCTGGCCGGCGACGAAGCCCGGCTGCGGCTGCTGGTCAACGACATGTTCGAAACCATGTCGCGGCGCAACCGGTCACTTGTCGACCAGCAGCTTTCGCTGATCGAC
>NZ_DATNJW010000288.1:0-3076 GCF_035603715.1 Mycobacterium sp.
CCGACGTGGCCCGCCTGACCTATCTCAGCCCCAACACCGTCAAGTCCTATATCCGCACGATTTACCGCAAGCTGGGGGTGGACAGCCGCACCCAGGCAGTGTTGTGGGGTGTCGGCCACGGATTTACCCCCGATCATCACCGCATCGAGCACTGGCGGGGCGGTCCCTAGAGTTTTCTCGGCTGTAAGCGGGTAGCCCGAACGTCATGGCTTTGAGTAATCGGCGGAGCCCCGAGCCACGGCGACGTCAGGCGCGCCGCAGGCGATCGGGCACGACAGGACCACGTTTCGTCATCCAGCACCACGAGGACCGCGACAACTACTACGACTTCCGTCTCGAGATCGACGGGACTCTGGTGACCTGGGCGATCCCGCGTGGACCGGAGGTCAGCCCGCAGGACCGCAGGATGGCGCGCCGCACCGAGGATCAGCCGTTGGACGAAACCGACATCCATGCGGCGATCGGCGACGACGCCGATGACGACGTGTACGTCTGGGACTGCGGCACGTACGCCAACAACACCGGCCACGAGATGACGACCTGCCTGTGCCGCGGGCACCTGTCCGTCTTGTTGAACGGCGAGAAATTGCACGGCGGGTACGCGCTGACCCGCGTCCGTGAGGGCGAAGAGGAGACGTGGCTGCTGGTCAAGCGCCGCGATGACGTTGCCGACGCGGTGAGTCGCCTCAACCGGTAACGGTAATCTGTGCGGTCATGGGCATGAAGCACAGCTGCATGGTGGTCGCCGCGGCGGTTGCCGGTGCGCAGCTGATTCCCGCGACCGCGCGGGCCGACCTGCACAACATCGTCTACATCGCGCGGATAGATGGCGTGGCCCCCGGCAGTGTGGCCACCTTCATCACTGCCGACAACCAGACGAACATGGCCCAGTTGGGGACGTTGCCGGGCAACTCGTTTCAGGCCGACGCGGTGCTGCCGGACCCTCATCACGCCGGTATGCAGGTCGCGGTGAAGTGGCCGTACTCGGCGAACGTGCACTGCGAGATCGACGTCGACGACAAGGTCTTCGTCCAGGTCGACCAGGTTGTCCACCCGGCTCCCGGCAGCACCGATCCGATGAACGGCGTGCTGCCCTGCGGCGCACCGCTGCCTAACCCGACTCCCTAGGACGCCAGCCCGTCGCGTCCGCCCACGCCCAAGCCTCGCGGTACGCGTGGTCGAACCATGGCTCCTTGGCGGCTACGTAGCCCGCGATATCGCCGGCCTGCTCGGCGCCGTGCTTGGCGGCCGAATACCGCTCTTGGGCTTCGGGACTGGCCGCCAGCCAGTCGACGAACAGCAGCGCGAACTGCTGGTTGGGCCAGCCGTTGACGCGCACATGGACGTTGGTCGGCCGCCCGGGATCGGCCGAACAGTGAATCCGCTTCTGCCACAACGATTCGTCGTCGGTGCGGTCGAACTCCGCGACGGTGCTGCGAGCATCCGACTTGGACTCGTCAGCGGCGATCGGTCGGTGGACGTAGCCCGCGCCAGTCAGCGCCTCGGCCAACTCGTCCGCGTCGTCAAGCGAGGCGACCGTCACCTGCATGTCGATGACGTCCTTGGCGTGGAGGTCGGCCACCGCCGTCGACCCGATGTGGTCGATGCGAATGGCCCGGTGGCCGCAGGCGGTGTTCAGCCGTGCCGCGATCCGGCGGGCCTGATCGGGCCAGGACGGGTCGTAGGGCACCAGCACCGGTCGTGAGCGGGCCGGCTCACCGGCGTCGAGATTGTGCTCGAACGGGACGATCCGCCGGTGCCACAGTTCGCGGGCCCTAGCGACCAATTCGTCTGCGCTGCCAGAGTTGTCGAGCCACACGTCGGCAACCGCGCGACGCTGCTCCTCGGTGGCCTGCGCCGCGATCCTGGCGCGGGCGTCCTGCTCAGAGAAGCCCCGGTGTTCGATCAACCGTTTCACCCGAAGGTCTTCATCGGCGTTGACGATCACCACCAACGGGAACATCGGCGCCATCCCGGATTCCACCAGAAGGGGGATGTCCTCCACGATCACGGCGTCGTGCGCCGCCGCGGCGATCAATGCCGACCGGCGTTCGGCCACCAGCGGATGCACGATGCCATTCAGCGTCTGGCGCTTCTCGTCGTCGCTGAATGCGATCGCGGCCAACGCCGGCCGGTTGAGCGAGCCGTCGTCGGACAGGATCTGCTTGCCGAAGGCATCTACCAACTTGGCCAGCCCCTCGGTGCCCGGCTCGACGACTTCACGGGAAATCACGTCGCCGTCGACGACGATTCCGCCGAGTTCGCTGAATGTTGAGGAAACCGTCGACTTTCCGGCGCCGATACCGCCGGACAGGCCAATGCGCAACACCGCACCAGTGTGTCAGGACGCCGCGGGGCCGAATCCTCGGGCTCGCGCCGGAAAGACGAACGCCCCGACTCATCTGAGCCGGGGGCGTTCGTTCGGGGTCTAACCGTTAGGCGCTGCCTGCGAGCTTCTCGCGCAGAGCGGCGAGTTGCGCGTCGCTGGCCAGTGATCCACCACTCGGCTGGTCGTCGCCGGACGAGCCGTTGGCCTGCGGGCGCGCGGCCTCTTCGGCCTCGGCAGCGGCGAACTTCTCCATCTGTGTGGTGTGCATCTTGTGCCGCCGCTCGGCCTCGGCGTAGCGGGCCTCCCACTCGGTGCGCTGGGTGTCGAAACCTTCGAGCCATTCGTTGGTCTCGGCGTCGAAGCCCTCGGGGAAGATGTAGTTGCCCTGCTCGTCGTAGCTGTCGGCCATGCCGTACTTGGCCGGGTCGAACTCCTCGGTGTAGTCCTCGTTGGCCTGCTTGAGGCTGAGCGAGATGCGGCGACGCTCCAGGTCGATGTCGATGACCTTGACCATTGCGTCGTCACCGACGGCGACCACCTGGTCGGGCACCTCGACGTGGCGCTCAGCCAGCTCGGAGATGTGCACCAGGCCCTCGATGCCCTCCTCGACGCGCACGAACGCGCCGAAGGGAACCAGCTTGGTGACCTTGCCGGGAACGATCTGGCCGATCGCATGCGTGCGGGCGAAGTGGCGCCACGGATCTTCCTGAGTCGCCTTGAGCGACAGCGAAACCCGCTCGCGGTCCA
>NZ_DATNJW010000289.1:0-2896 GCF_035603715.1 Mycobacterium sp.
CGGCTCGGACATCGGTGGGGGCGCCTCGATCATGGGCACGCTGTCCGGCGGTGGCACCGAAGTGATCTCGGTCGGCAAGCATTGCCTGCTCGGCGCGAATTCCGGGCTGGGCATCCCGCTGGGCGACGACTGCGTCGTCGAAGCCGGTCTCTACGTCACCGCGGGTACCAAAGTCGCTCTCCCCGATGGCAATTCGGTCAAGGCCCGAGAGCTCTCCGGCAGCAGCAACCTGCTGTTCCGGCGCAATTCGGTAACCGGCGCGGTCGAGGTGGTGTCCCGCGACGGCCGCGGCATCGCGCTCAACGAGGACCTGCACGTCAACTGATCAGACCAGCACCTGTTTGGGCATCACGGTCGGCTTGACCCCGTAGCGTGGCGCCGTCCCGTAACCCCCGCGGCCGGTTGCGGCGTATGCCGGCATCCCTGCGGCCACATTCGTTATCCCGCTGCCATCTTCGGCGGGAGCGGTCCAACCTGAGCCGGCCAGCGACGCAGCGGCAACGGACTCAGCCGGAGTGGCCGCGGACCAACCCGCCGGCACCGACAACTTGCCGACCGGGAACGCTTGGCCCACGGCCGCCGATATCGGCGCTCCTCCCACGCTCGCAGCACTCGCCGCGGCCGTACCAGCCGGCCAGCCCGCGATACCCATACCGCCGTAAGCGAGGGGAAGGCTATGACCGAGAAGGCCCGCATCGGCGGTATGCGCGTACAAAACCCCGGTCGTGATGCCATTGAACAGGTTCCAGGCACCCATATCGAAAATCCCGTTCGGGATGGCCACCACCAGATCGTTGCCGAAGAAATCGTCCAAGGCCTGGGCGGGTGCCGCTGCTGCCGAGACAGGGTTGGAGAGCGATTGCATCGCGGCGGGCAGCGCCGACACCAGCCCGGGAAGTCCGGCCGAGCCGCCGGTGGCCTGGGTGACCGCGGCCGCTTGAGCGCCGAGCCCGCCCGGATTGGTCGTCGACGCCGGATCGCTCAGCGGGACCAGTGTGCCCGCGCTGGCCGATGAGCGGGCGTACCCATACATGGCGGCGGCGTCCTGGGCCCACATCTCGCCGTAGTGAGCCTCGGTCGCTGCGATCGCCGGGGTGTTCTGCCCCAGGATATTCGTGGCGACCAGGGCCGCCAGCTGCGCTCGGTTGGCGACGACAACCGGCGGGGGCACCGTCATCGCAAACGCGGCTTCGTAGGCGGCCGCGGACGCCATGGCCTGGTTCGCGGCGTGTTGAGCGGCTGCGGCGGTGGTGTGCATCCACGCCACAAGGGGGGCGGCGGCGCTGGCCATCGCCGCCGCGGACCGACCCCGCCACTCGTCGTCGGTGAGCGTCGAGATCACCGACCGGGAAGCGTCGGCGTTCGAATTCAATTCGGCCGAGAGGTTGTTCCACGCGGCCGCGCCGGCCATCATCGGCCCCGCTCCCGGCCCGGTGTACATGCGTGTCGAATTGATCTCTGGAGGCAATGCCCCGAAATCGAAAGTCATTTCTTTGGTCCTTTTCTTCGCTGATGGGCTTCGGCGATGTCGATGCGCTATACGACGGTCGGCTTGGGCATCACGGTGGGCTTGACGCCGTAGCGTGGCGCGCCGAAGCCGTACCCTGGGCGCCCGGCCGAGGCCACCGACGGCACGCCGGCCGGCATCGTCGTCACGGGCGGGGTATGGGGCGCAGCGCTGGTCCAGCCCGCGCCCGCCAATGTCGCAGGGGCGGAGTTGGCCGCACCTACGCCCGCCGCGGCCCAGCCGGGCGGCACCGACAACCCACCGAGCGAGGACGCCTGACCAACGCCTGCCGAGACCGGGCCCGCAACGGCCCCGGCGGCGACCGCCGGCCCTATTGGGGCAGTCGGCATGAACGGTGCGCCCGCTGCGGCGGGCCATTCAGGCTCCCAGTTCACCGCGCCTGGAAGGAATTGGCCCTGGCCCAGCGCGATGAAGTCGGACGCTGCCGCGCCGACGTTTTGAAACCACGTGAACGGGGTCGCGATGGTGGCGCCCGTCGACGACGACACCTGCGCCGGATTCACGGCCGCCCCGGACATTGCGGACGACGAAGTCCCGGACCCGGTCAGCCCACTGAGCAGGCTGGACAACGACGTTGAGCCGGTCGCGGTCTGGTTGGCGGCTTCGGTGTCCCGGTAGGAACCGGCGCTAGTGCCCAAGGTATTCACCAGCATCTGGCGGATCGCCATGGCTTGTGCGCTGACCTGCTGGTACCAGGTGCCGTAGGCGGAGAATTGTGCTGCCTGCAGCGCCGATACCGGGTCGGCGGCTGCCGGAGCGACGCCCGTAGTGCGCGGCACCGCCGCTGCGTCCTCAGCGGCCATCGACGTGCCGAGGGTTTGTAGTGCGCTGGCCGCTGCCGTCAACGCTTCGGGCTGCGTAGCTACGAAAGACATGAATCTCTCCTCACGCAAAATAAGCCGACCACTGAGGGTTCGGCGGTGGTTGTGTGCTGTGGCAGGGCCAAGAAGGAGCCCATGAATGCCACTTTTCCCAAAATCCGCCGGAAATACTCCGGTAATGCGCACGTAATACGCAGTAAATTCGACGGGCTATCCACTAACCGCCCACAGTGGATTGGAGCGCTACCGAACAACCGCCGCGGTGAGGTCAGCCGCTGGCCGACACCTCTGCCTCGCCTCGAGTGGAATGCAGTGCTACTCCGATGGTTTCGGGAAGCAGATAGGTGCACACCAGACCGGTCAGGGCCAGGGCGGCCAGCATCGGCCCGACCACCCAGCTGCCGTAGGTGGCCTGCAGTGTGCCGGCGATCAGCGGGGGCACGGCACCGCCGAGGATGCCGGCCAGGTTGATCGCCAACGCTGATCCGCTGTAGCGATAGCGGGTGGCAAACAGCTCGGGAATGAAGGCTCCCGTTGGCCCCGAACC
>NZ_DATNJW010000290.1:0-2854 GCF_035603715.1 Mycobacterium sp.
AACAGGCAAGAGATTGACTCTCGCTGATCGATACCCGAGGGACAGCTAGCCGGACTGGGCGTGGCGGAAGTAATCCACCGTGCGGGCCACCCCGTCGTCGATCAGCACCTCTGGGCGCCAGCCCAAAACCCGTTCAGCCAAACCGATGTCGAGGCAGGACCGTTTCAGGTCGCCCAATCGCGGCTGATGAAATTCCGGATCGTCGTGTGCACCCACTGCGGCCGCCACCGCCGAATGGAGTTGGCGGTCAGAGGTTTCCACGCCGGTGCCGACGTTGAAGCGCTGCCCGCCGCCGTCTGGACCCGAAGCCTTGATGAACGCGTCCACCACGTCGTCGACGAACACATAGTCACGCGTGTTGGAACCGTCGCCGAACACCTTGGTGGGCTTGCCCGACAGCAACGCCTGCGCGAAAATCGCCACGACACCGGCCTCACCGTGTGGATCCTGGCGTGGCCCATAGACATTGGCCGGTGCGATGTGTGAGCACTCCAGGCCGTAGAGATGCCGGAACGTGTTGAGGTAGATCTCGCCGGCCACCTTGCCCGCGGCATACGGCGACGCCGGGTCGGCGGGCACGGCCTCGCTGGTCGGGTAGGTCGGCGGCGTCCCATAGATCGATCCGCCCGAGGAGGTGTGCACGAGCTTGCGCACTCCGGTCAGCCGCGCGGCTTCGGCAAGACGCACGGTGCCGATCACGTTGACCGACGCGTCGAATTGCGGGTCGGCCACCGAGCGCCGCACATCGATCTGCGCGGCCAGGTGGAACACCACTTCCGGCCGATGTTCGCCGAGGATCGCCGCCAGATCGGCGTCGACGATATCGGCCTCGACGAAGGCGAACTCGGGATTGCCGACCAGGTGCTCGAGGTTGGTAGCCCGCCCTGAGTGGTAGTTATCCAGGCCGACGACGCGGTGCCCGTCGCTCAGCAACCGGTCGACTAGCGTCGACCCGATGAACCCGGCAGCCCCGGTGACCAGTGCGCGCACCGGCCCACCATACCGACGGGCCGCCGGAATCCCCAAGGTGGCGCTAGCCGCGGCGGTGCTGGTCGGGGTGCAGCTGCTGATCCGCGGCGTGCTGGCGTTTCGCGGCTATTTCTACTGGGACGACTTGATCCTGGTCGGCCGGGCCGGCACCCATAGCCTGCTGTCGCCGTCGTTTCTGTTCGACGACCATGACGGCCACGTCATGCCGGCCGCATTCCTGGTCGCCGGCACCATCACCCGGCTGGCGCCGCTGAACTGGGTCGGGCCGGCCGTCAGCCTGGTGGTGTTGCAACTGCTGGCTTCGTTGGCCCTGTTGCGCACTCTGTATGTGATTTTGGGCTGGCGGCCGGTGCTGCTGGTTCCGCTGACCTTTGCGCTGTTCACTCCGCTCGGGGTGCCGGGGTTCGCTTGGTGGGCGGCGGCCCTGAACTCGCTGCCGATGCTGGCCGCGCTGGCCTGGGTCTGCGCGGACGCGATCCTGTTGGTCCGCACCGGCAATCAGCGGTACGCCGCGACCGGTGTGCTGGCCTACCTCGGCGGGCTGCTGTTCTTCGAAAAGGCCGCGGTGATTCCATTTGTCGCGTTCACTATCGCGGCGCTGCTGTGCCACGTGCAGGGCGATCGGTCCGCGATGCGGACAGTGTGGCGGTCCGGCATCCGATTGTGGACGGCATCGCTGGCGCTGACCGGTGTCTGGGTCATGGTGTATCTGGCCGTGGTCAACCAGCATCGCTGGAGTTCAGACCTGACGATGACGTGGGATCTGTTGCGTCGCTCGGTAACTCACGGCATCGTCCCGGGATTGGCCGGTGGCCCGTGGGTGTGGGGCAGGTGGGCGCCGGCGTCGCCGTGGGCAGTTCCTCCGACGACGGTCAAGGTGCTCGGCTGGCTGGTGCTGGGCGCCGCGCTGGCAATCTCGCTGGCACGCAAGCGTCGCATCGTACCGGTGTGGTTGACCGCGGCCGGGTACGTGGTTGCCTGTCAGGTACCGATCTATCTGATGCGCTCGTCGCGGTTCACCGTGCTCGAGCTGGCCCAAACACTGCGTTATTTCCCGGATCTCGTCGTGGTGCTGGCATTGCTTGCCGCGGTCGGGTTCTGCGCCGCCAATCGCGCGTCGTCCGGCTGGCTCGATGCGTCGGCAGCCCGCACGGTGGTCACGACCGCGGTGGCGGCGTCGTTCGTGGCGAGCAGCTGGTATTCGACAGCAACGTTCCTGACATCGTGGCGGGACAACCCCGCACAGCCGTATCTGCAGAACGCCCAGCGCGATTTGGCTGCCGCACATACGAACTCGAGCACGCGGTTGCTCGACCAGGAGGTCGACCCGCTGGTGCTCGGACGGGTGGCCTGGCCGGACAACCTGGCCAGCCACATGTTCGCGCTACTGCCCGATCGCCCCGAATTCGGCTCTTCGACAACGCAATTGAAAACGCTGGACAGCAAGGGCCGGCTGGTCGACGCCCAGGTGACCTGGGTGCGCGCGATGGCGCCCGGCCCGGTGCCGCAGTGCGGATACCTGGTCCAGCCCGACCGGCCGGTTGAGGTTGGTCTCGACGGCCCACTGCTCCCGACGGACTGGACGGCCGAGATCAACTACCTGGCCAATAGCGACGGGTCGATAACGGTCTCACTCTCGGAGGGGATCGACACCCGAGTGCAGGTACATCCCGGGCTCAACCGGGTCTACGTGCGACTGCCAGGCGCGGGCAACGCGATGCGGGTGCGGGCCGATACGGCGGCGCTGAGCGTGTGCATCGCCGCGGGGCCGGTGGGATTCGTGTTGCCGCACTGACGCGCGGCAGAGGTGGAGCCACCTAGGAGAATCGAACTCCTGACCTGCTCATTACGAGTGAGCCGCTCT
>NZ_DATNJW010000291.1:0-2485 GCF_035603715.1 Mycobacterium sp.
CATCCTCGGCTATCCCGACGAGCACGGTTCGCCCGATCTGCCTGAGCCAGAAATACTGTGCCGCAATGGAAGCTACATGGCCTACCGGCGATTGCAGGAGCACGTTGGACTGTTCCGCGACTATCTTCGCGAGCACGGCGACACGCCGGACGATCGGGAATTGCTCGCCGCAAAGTTCATGGGCCGCTGGCGCAGCGGTGCCCCGCTGGTGTTGGCACCGGATAAGGACGATCCCGAGCTCGGTGCGGACCCTATGCGCAACAACAACTTCAACTACAAGGAAATGGATCCGCACGGCTATGCTTGCCCGCTGGGATCGCACGCGCGACGCCTCAACCCGCGCGACACTGCGCACAACATGAACCGGCACAGGATAATTCGCCGGGGTGCCACCTACGGGCCGGCACTACCTGAGGGAGCACCTGAAGACGGGATCGATCGCGGGATCGCCGCATTCATCATCTGTGCCAGCCTGGTTCGCCAGTTCGAATTCGCGCAGAACGTGTGGATCAACGACCGCACGTTCCACGAACTCGGCAACGAGCACGACCCCATCTGCGGAACACAGGACGGCACAATGGAATTCAAAATCCCCAACAGGCCGATCCGCAAAGTCCTCAGAGGCCTGCCGGCCTTCACCACTTTGAAGGGCGGGGCGTACTTTTTCTTGCCGGGGCTAACGGCCCTCCGATACCTGGCGACGCTCGACAGTTAAGAGGCACGATCATGAGCACGCTGCCCGCTGCGCGCACCTACAACCAAACCCATGTCCCGCGCAAGCACACCCCAAATCAGCGGCGTATCAGCATCTATTGGAGCTGGAGTTACCCGTGGGAAGCCCAGCGCGACCCCGCCGCGATGTACAACCGCTTCTCCACCATGACCGAAGTCCGCAACGCCTTGTGGCCGAGCTATGAGACACCGGAATACGACGCGGCGCACTTCCTCCAGGGCATCGCCGGCACCCTGGAACTTTTCCACCGCTCAGCGCTGGCGTTCCAAGATCTGGCTGGCGAAGCCACCGGTCATCCAGTCGCCGTCTTCCAGCGGGTCGACCAGGCGGGCTACCAGCTCCCCATCGATGAGCGGATCTTGGCCGACACCGACACCCTTATGGTCTTCGGGCTGGATCACATCCTGTCCGCGCAGGAAGCGGCTCCGGAGGAAGTCAGCGCTATTCGGGAATGGCTGAAACGAGAAGGCACGTGCCTGCTACTGGCCCCGCACCACGACGTCGGCTTCACCGACGATTTCGCCCAGCGTCAGGTTGAATACCAGCACCACGGCGACCCACTGGTGCCGCGGCAACAACGGTTCGGGCAGTACACCCGCTCGCTGATGCTCGGCCTCGAGGTCCCGGTGCACAACACCTGGGGGCTGCGTCCCGCCGTTGTCCAGGGCACCAAGCAGATCGCACCGCTGACTGCGGTTCGCGACCTGGACGCCGCGCACTTGCTCGACAACGTCACCACGTTCAACTTCCATCCCCACCTGCCGCACTACGAACTCACCGCACCGGAGAGTGACTCGGTGCGGGTGCTGGGTCGTCAACGGATCGATCCCACTAGGCGCCATCCCTTCACCGCGGCGGGCAATACCGAATTCAACGCGCTGATCTGGATGCCGCCGTCGGGCCAGCGTGCCGGCGACATCGTCCTCGTCGACTCCACGAACTTCACCACGCTTTTCGGCGGCACCGACAGCCTCAAGAATTTTTGGCACAACCTCGCCACCATGAAGTGATGTTCCGGCGGTTTCGCGGCCGGTAACCAACCTGACCCCACCGGCACTAACCGAAACGCCGATCGCAACGTCACCGTGGGGTCGATGCCCAGGATTGCGGAGCGAGAGGAAGGTGGAGGTCACAATGCCCGGTATGGCAGCGATGGCGATGGGCGCGGCTCCCGTCCTCGGTGGTGCGCTGCTCGGCGCTGCGGTGGGGCAACTCAGGGGTCCGAACTTGCGGGAGGGGATCAAACAAGACCTGGAGCTGCTCGACCAGCTGCCTGAAGCCGAGGTGGCCCGACGGGATGCGCTGCGGCGCAGCATCAACGAACGCGTCGATGAATTGGTCGCGGCGAACGACAAGGCGCGCCAGCTGCGCGCCGCCGCTGGTTCCTATCAAGGAAACTGGCGTGACATCGTCCTATTTGCCTGCACGGTGCTCTTCTCGATTGTCTGGTGGTCTGTCGACCACGACCGGGACAGCTGGCTGCCCGTGTTCATCACCACGATTGCGGCGTCGGTCGTGGCGGGCGGCTACGCAGTCCGGGGTATGCGCCGAAGCGCGCGCAGGGTGCGTCGTCGCGCCGGTCGTCGTCAGCAGTCGTAAGCGGCGTCCGCCCGGTCGCACGCGCGTGGCAACACAGGTTGCGAGCGTCGTCGGTGGCTTTGCGCCACGCGGCTCGGCTGGCCCGTCGGGCAACCGGGGTCTGCATCGACCGAGGGCCCCGCTACGTGCCGACTGTGGCATGCTCGCCGGGCC
>NZ_DATNJW010000292.1:0-4535 GCF_035603715.1 Mycobacterium sp.
GGAAAAGCCATATGAAGATGTCTTGGTGGAGGACATCGCTGCGCGCGCGGGTGTGCACAGAGCGACGCTGTATCACTATTTTCCGAGCAAGCGAGACTTGTACGTAGCGATCTTCAAGCGCGGTAGTAAGCGGTTTTTGACACGGGTCAGCCCTGATCCGCAGCTACCGCTCGCAGAACAACTCGCCGCCGGACTCGAAGCCCACATCCAATCTTTCGTCGATCATCCCTATGAAGCGGTCACGATCAACCGCGGCGCATTGTCGGATGACCCGGCAATCCAGGCGATCATCGCCGAAGAGCTAAACGTCGTGGGCCAACGCCTGATCGATAAACTCGTCGCGGAGGGCCGGCCGCGCGAGGTCACGGAGATCGCGGTGGAGGGCTGGTTGGCGTTCGTTCGCGCAGCCTGCGTGAAATGGATTCAGTCACCGAATATCTCGAGGGCCGATCTCACCGAAATGTGTCTACGCGCATTCGACTGCGCTCTCGGGAACCCCAACAAGTTGCTTGCGTCAGCGAGTGGACGGAGTATGCGATCTCGATTGATCGCTCTCTTCCCGTAACGGTGAGTCGCTGTCAGCAAGCGCTACCGGTAAATGCGGCTCTCACCTGCGGGTCTAGAAGTTCCAATCCTCGTCTTCGGTGTTGACCGCCTTGCCGATCACGTACGACGAACCCGAGCCGGAGAAGAAGTCGTGATTCTCGTCGGCATTCGGCGACAAGGCTGACAAGATCGCCGGGTTGACGTCGGTCTCATCGCGTGGGAACAGCGCCTCGTAGCCGAGATTCATCAGCGCTTTGTTGGCGTTGTAGCGCAGGAACTTCTTGACGTCCTCGGTCAGCCCGACCTCGTCGTAGAGATCCTGGGTGTACTCGACCTCGTTGTCGTAGAGCTCGAACAACAGCTCGTAGGTGTACTCCTTGAGCGCGGCCTGCGTCGCCGCGTCCTCGAGCGCCAGGCCCTTCTGGAATTTGTAGCCGATGTAGTAACCGTGCACGGCTTCGTCGCGGATGATCAGCCGGATCAGATCGGCGGTGTTGGTCAGCTTGGCCCGGCTCGACCAGTACATCGGCAGGTAGAACCCGGAGTAGAACAGGAAGCTCTCCAGCAGCGTGGAGGCCACCTTGCGCTTGAGCGGCTCGTCGCCGCGGTAGTACTCCATCACGATCTCAGCCTTGCGCTGCAGATTCGGGTTCTCCTCCGACCAGCGGAAGGCCTCGTCGATCTCGACGGTGGAGCACAGCGTCGAGAAGATCGAGCTGTAGCTCTTGGCGTGCACCGACTCCATGAACGCGATGTTGGTGTACACCGCCTCCTCGTGCGGCGTCAGCGCGTCGGGAATCAGGCTGACCGCGCCGACCGTGCCCTGAATGGTGTCCAGCAGCGTCAACCCGGTGAACACCCGCATGGTCAGCTGCTTCTCGTTGGGCGTCAGCGTCCCCCACGACGGGATGTCGTTGGACACCGGCACCTTCTCGGGCAGCCAGAAGTTTCCGGTCAGGCGCTCCCAGACCTCCGCGTCCTTCTCGTCTTGCAGACGGTTCCAGTTGATCGCGGAAACGCGGTCGATCAGCTTCATTCCATCGGTCACCAGAACCCCACTTCACCAGGACGGATAGTCGACGTTGCCTAGGCCACAGACACTACCCCTGGGGGCCGACATGGCGACGCAACACAAGAGGTTGTGTTCGCGTGTCGCGCGCACCGATTTTACGCGGCCGCCTTGAAGTGCGGGCGAAGGACCAGGCGCACCACGCGGTCGAGGACTCGATCGGATAGCACCCGCGACAGCCGCGCGAGGACCGCGGCGTCGCGCCCGACGGTGTACCGCGTGCGCGGACGAGACGAGGTAGCAGCCTTCGCGATCACCGTCGCGGCGTGGTCGGCTGAAACGCCGTCCTTGTCGAACGATCGAGCCAGATTCGACATGGCGTCGACGAGCTCGCCATACCGTTCGCGCTGATCGGCGGTCATGCCGTCTTTCAGCCGATCCGCGGTGGCCACTCCCCGTTCGGCCATCGCAGTCTTGACCGCGCCCGGTTCGATGACGACGACCCTGACCCCTAACCTGCCGACCTCACGACGCAGCGAGTCGCTGAGTGCCTCCAGCGCGAACTTGGAACCCGCATACGCCGGGTACGTCGGCAATGCCACCTTCCCGCCGAGCGAACTGATGTTGACCACGGTCCCCGCACTGCGTAACAGGGAGGGCATGAGCGCCTGGATCATTGCGACGTGACCGAACAGGTTGACCTCGAATTGCCGTCGCCACTCCGCGATCGGCAGTGCTTCGACGGGAGCGTTGATCGCGACTCCCGCATTGTTGATCAGCGCCCGCAGCGGAAACCCCTGCGGATCGTTCGCGACGCGTTCGGCGATGGCTGCCACGTCTGACTCGACGGTGATGTCCAGAATGTGCGGCTCGATACCGTCGCCGCGCAGCGCGTCGGCGTCGACATCGCGGCGCACCCCGGCCAGCACGTGAAACCCCCTGCGCGCCAACTCACGTGCGGTGGCAGCGCCCATCCCGGTCGAGGCGCCGGTGACGACGATCAGCTCGCGACGGTCGGAAGAATTCGAGGCGGTCATCGCTCACTCCAGTTCAGTTGACAGTGTCATCCCAACCTAGATGTGTCGGGTGACATTCTGACCGCGTCGCTGCGACCCAGACGTAGGCCGCGTCAATCCAGTCCGACCTCCCGCAGGGTGTGCGTCAGACCGTCTTCGAGCGCGCGCAGCGCGATGTCGGTGAGACGACTGAGTTCGTCAATGTCCTCACCGCCCTTGCTCATCCACGTTTCCAGCGACGCGAACACCGCGGTGGCCAGGCTGTGCGCGGCGACGTCGGCGATCATCGCCCCGTCCGCGGTCGGCGCGGCGCGTTCGTGGATGAAGCGACGAATCTCGTCGGCAACCTGATCCCGCATCCGCCGAATGTGGCTGCTGATGATTTCCTGGTCCAGGTCGCGCGACCGGATGGTCGCGGCCTCGCGCACCATCGCGAAGTCAAAAGGGAATGCGTCCACGGCTTTTCGCACCGACGCTGCGATGGGCTCCCCGTGCGGGCGCAGCGCCAACGCCCGGGCAAACCATTCGAAGCCGATGTCGTAGTCGGCAAAGATCACGGCATGCTTGGACGGGAAGTGCCGGTAAAAGGTTCGCTCGGTCACCCCGACGTCGGCGGCGATATCGGACACGCTGGTTTGGTGCACGCCGTCGGCGACAAAGCGCTTCATCGCCGCCTGTAGCAAGGCCTGACGAGTCCGCTGGCTACGAGATTCCACACTGTAAGCAGACACCAAATGTCACCATTGACGCAAATATGTCAGGTGTGACATTGTGCGTTCAGGCGAGCGATCACACCGGAGGAGTCAGCATGTCCGACTACGACGCCATCATCATCGGGGCAGGTCACAACGGTCTGGTCGCCGCGAACGTGCTCGCCAAGAGCGGCGCGAAAGTGCTTGTCCTGGAACGGGCGCACTTCCTCGGTGGGATGGCGGCGACGCGGGAACTGTTCGACGGATACAAGCACAGCGTGGGTGCGTGGGCGGTGCTGATCTGGCGCCAGGAGATGACCGAACGCCTGGAGCTGACCAAATGGGGCTTCGAGCTGATGAACCAATGGACGTCCACGTGTACGTTCGGCGCCCCCGAGGACACCCCGTTCGTGATGTACAACGACCTCGAACGCATGGGCCGACACCTGATCGAAGACCATGGTCCCGATGTCGCCGCGGGCCTCGGCGGCCTGTTCGCCCACATCGGCCGGTTTGCGCCTTACTTCGTCGACTCGGCATTCGGCCCGCCCCTGGACATCATCGAGGTCATCGCCCAGCAGCCCACCCCGGAGGCCCGCCACGACTTCGCCCAGATGTGGTACGGCAGCACGATGGACACGGTCCGCCGCTTCCTCGCGCCCGACCAGGGCCGCTGCATCCAGGGTTCACTGGCCGCAATGTCCATCGACGCTTTTGACGGCGGTCCCTGGACGCCGGGTTCGAACGCATCGACGCTGTACCACTACCTGATCGGCGGCGGCAACGTCGAATACATCATGCCGCGCGGCGGCATCGGATCCCTGAGCACCGCGCTGTGCCGGCGCGCGCAATCGATGGGCGCCGAGGTGCAGATGAAACAGCACGTCAAACAGATCCTGGTCGCCGACGGACGCGCCACCGGGGTCCAACTGCGAGACGGCACAACGATTTCGGCCGACGTCGTGCTCTCGTCGCTCGACCCATACACCACTTTTGTGAATCTTTCTGGCCCGCAACACTTTCCGCCTGACTACATTCGCAAGATCAAGGAAATCAACTTCAACCTCGGATACATCCAGGCGCACTTGACGATCGACCAAGCCCCTCAATGGATCGAGCGCCTCGAGCCCTACATGCACGACAATGGGCAATGGTGTCCCACCGTCGCCTATGCGCCCTCGCCGGAGTACATCAGCGACGCGTGGGAGCAATACCGAAAGGGGCAGCTTCCTGAGGCCCCGCCCACCTATCTGTACATACCCAGCATGGTCG
>NZ_DATNJW010000293.1:0-3244 GCF_035603715.1 Mycobacterium sp.
ACCATTCGTTTTCGAATACGCGCGACGCCGCATTCTCCAGTCGCTGCACCGGCTGGGCGAGTTCCTCAAACCGCGCGATCGCTGCTGGGAGATCCGCCTCCTCGAAAACCTCTAACCGGTCGACCGAGTCTCGATCGACCGTGAGAACGCAGATACTTCGCCACTCGGCTTCGGTGCCCTCTTCTGAAGTCTCGCCCGACACCGAGCTGACCACTGCCCCAATGCTGTTCAGCCGATGGACAGCCTCGATGGAGCTGCTCACCTGGGATGCAAGCCTCCACGAGGCGAGTAATGCGGGCAGTTGTCCAGGCGCAAAAGACGTTCCACGCCGGTGGTCAATGTTGACCCAATCTGGTGTCGTCGGGGGCATCTCACGCCGGTTGAGCGCGGAGTAGGCCGTCGTGATCACGGACCAAGTGCGCACGTAGGCGGCCGCTTCGCCGGCAAGGTAGCGGGCATCGAGCTCCTCGATGGCGGCGTCGAAGTCATCGGGGTCGAACACGACGCGCGCCACGACCCGGCCCTCGGCATCGATCTCGAGTACGTCAAGGACATCGGTGCGGAACGCATCAGGTCGTTGGTCGCGGCCTGAGGATCGGAGTCGACTGAGGACGAGGTGCCTGCCACGGATCGCGATGACCTCTGGCGTCATGCTCGTGACCCCGATCTCGGCGAGCGCCGAGATTTCGGTGATCACGGCATCGCGGCCCTGTCGACGTCCCGCGCCCACCACCCGCCGACGATCGTCCATGGAAATGTCGGCGGCCAATGTGTCAGCCATGGCATCCCAGTCGCGGGCCGCGAAGTACGCTTGGAGGCGCTCGGTTACCTGGCTGGCCGCGTTCTCCAGGCGCCGGGCTTGTGAGCGTTCATTCTCGAATCGGGCGTGCACGGCGTCGAGTTCGGCGATCGCGGCATCGTGGTCTTCGGTGTCGAACACAACGAACAGCGAGATGCGACCGTCGTTGTCGAGGCCGTAAAGATGTAGCAGCTGTTCCTGAGGTGCGCCCGGACTCGTGTCAGCAGTGCCGATCTCGAACCGGATGAGAGCAAGGCGGTCCCCCCGTACGGCGACCACTGCGCGACTGTGCCGCACGCCGCCAACATCGTCGCGAATATGCCTTACTCGGCTTGCCCAATCGGTAGGCGTGAGGGCTATGGGGGAGAAGCCGACTATCTTCCGGCGGTGTTCGGCGGCGATCTCGGTAGCGAATTGCCCCTCGACCTCATCCCACGCTTCGCGATCGAAAGCATCCCACAGGCGGCCGATTGCTCGTACGCACGCATTGTCCAGCTCGGCCTTCGGTATTTCGGGCGACATTGGAGCAGAAGGAAGTTCGCGCGCACCGAAACGGCGTGGGGCTTGTGAGCGTTCTTCCTCGAATCGGGCGTGCAGGGCGTCGAGTTCGGCAATCGCGGCGTCCATGTCTTCGAGGTCGAACCAGACTTGCAAATTGATTCGACCCTGCTCGTCAACGCCGTATACCTGGAGAAGTACGTCTTGCGGCGCCCCAGGGCTCGCGTCTGGAGTGCCCACCTCCGCTCGAGCGAGACCCAGGTGCTCGCCGCGCACGGCAAGAACGACATGGTTCACCCGTATGGTCCCCGCCTCGAGGTCGAGCCGCGTCTGGCGCATCACCCCGTCGGAAGGTACGTCGCTCTGTGTAAAGCCGATGACCTTCCGCCGACTCTCGATAACGCTGTCGGGCGCGAACAGCCGCTCGAATTCATCCCACGCCTCGCGATCAACAGCGGCCATCACGCGTTCACTTGCGCGGACGGCCGCGGTGCGAGTCGCGACAACGGGTGCTTCGGGTGGAGTCGGGGCACTTACCTCGACACGCGCGTCGAGGACGGCGCGCGCCTTATCGGCCAGCGCCGCAGCACCTTTCCGCTCATACAGGTTGGCCGAGCGTTCGGCGGCGGCTCGCGCGCCGGCGGCGTCGCCGGCCGCACCCAACACCCTTGCCAATGACAGACAGGCATCGCCGTGATCGACCAACCCGTCGGTACGCTCGGCAAGAGTGATGGCGGCCTGTGCAACGCGTCGAGCCTCATCGTGTTCGCCGTTGCGCGACAGCAACTGCGCCCGAAGTGTGCGCCAGGCGATTGATGCCTTCAGCGCGTGTCCTGCGAGTCGCTCACTCTCCGCGCATAATTCGTCGGCCTCGGCATCCCGATCGAGTGCCAGACACGCGCGACCGAGTAACGCAGCGGTCTCGGCGGTATCGGCGTCCAGACCCATCCGACGAAATCCGTTGCAGGCCTGACGAAGATGCGGCTCGGCCGCGGCCGGATCGCCCAAAACGAGCTCCACGATGCCGGCGAACTGCTCGACCTCCAGAAGCGCATGGCGAAGCCCGAGTTCGGTGACCGTCCTTCGGGCCGAGTCGATCATCCGTCGGGCTGCCGCATCGCGGCCGCGGAAGGCCTCCAGTACAGCCTGGCACCGCGTCGACGTCGCTTCGACCGCCGGTGAGTCGGTCGTGATCCGCAGCAGCCGCACCACGTCAAGGCACCGCCCGCCCGCGCGTGGAACCGGGTTCGGGCCCCACAGCGCAGCAAGTGGGGCGCCGGCCAGCACCGCGTTCACGCGGCGGTGATCACGCGCGCGCCGCGCCGCCGTCAGAGCATCGTCCAAGGCGACTTCGCAGTCGCCAACTCGCCCGAGCCGGGCGAGGCAGGTGGCGCGGACGGTATGCGCCTTGGCTTCCCCTGCGGCATCGTCGATTTCGGCCAGTTTCTGCGCGGCAGCGTCCAATGCGGCTTCCACGTCGTCCAGTCGCTCGGGATGGACCAACACCGAGAGCTGCCCGTCAAAGCATGTCGCCCACGCCGCTAGCCGCGCGGAATCGACTGTCGCTTGTTGCAATTGGGAGACCGCGCCTGCTGCCGACGCCACATCACCGGCGGCGAGCAGAGCCTCGCAGCGTGCCACGAGCAGATCGGCGACCTGGTCGTCACGGTCGGGCAGCTCGTCATCGATCTCGTCCAGCGCGTGCACCGCGTGGTCGTAAAGATCCGCCGCACCTTCGTAGGCGAGGCGGGCCATCGCTTGGTCCGCCGCACGCCGGCAATACTCAACGGCCTTGGCCGCGTTGCCCGCCCACGCACATTCGAAATAGTGGTGAGCCAGTTCAGCGAGCAGCTCGTCGTCGGCACCGGGCTCGTCCTCCAGCGTCGTGGCAATCCGCTGGTGCAACCGCATACGCCGCATCGACGGCAGTTCGGCCAGCAGCGACTG
>NZ_DATNJW010000294.1:0-6052 GCF_035603715.1 Mycobacterium sp.
GAACTCGCCGAGATTGGTTCCCAGCAGGTCGAATTCGGTGATCACCGCGTCTTCGGTGACGTGGAAGTGCACATTGTCGTGCCGCTGGTCGGGGAATGCGGTCCGGGTGGTCCGGTAGTAGCCCATCACCTCGTCGTCACCGTCGAAAACTTGGCCGGTGGCCATGATCTCGTAGTGCGGGTGCCCGTTAAAGGTGGCCAGGGTGCGATCGAACTCCTTGGTCACCTCGGTGTTCATGTGCTCTTCGATGAGCGCCAGGCGCCGTTGGCGGAGTTCGTCGCTGAGCATGTCTACTCCTCGGTGACCTTGGCCATCGCCAGCACGTCGAGGCGACGGTCGAGTTCTTCTTCGGACAGCTTGTCGCCGATCAACCCACGGTCGATCACGGCCTGCCGAATCGTCTTGTGCTCCTTGACTGCTTCCTTGGCCACCGCGGCCGCCTCTTCGTAACCGATCACCGAATTCAGCGGCGTGACGATCGACGGAGACGACTCGGCCAGCACGCGCAGGTGCTCGACGTTGGCAGTCAACCCGGTGATGCACCGCTCGGCGAACAACGTGGACACGTTGGCCAGCAACTTGAACGACTCGAGGATGTTGCGGGCCATCATCGGGATGTAGACATTGAGTTCGAACGCACCAGACAGTCCGCCGACGGCGATGGCGGCGTCGTTGCCGATCACCTGAGCGGCGACCTGGGTAACCGCCTCGCACAGAACGGGATTGACTTTGCCCGGCATGATCGAGCTGCCCGGCTGCAGGTCCGGCAGGTGGATCTCGGCCAGACCGGTCAGCGGACCGGATCCCATCCAGCGGATATCGTTGGCGATCTTGGTCAACGAGGCCGCGATCCCGCGCAGCGCGCCGGACGCTTCGACCAGCCCATCACGGGCCGCCTGGGCTTCGAAAGAGTTTACTGCGGTGCGTAATTCGGTCAAGCCGGTGTCTTTCACCAGCACCTGGACCACCTTGGCGCCGAAGCCGTCGGGAGCGTTGAGGCCGGTGCCCACCGCGGTGCCGCCGATCGCCAGCTCACCCAGCCGGGGCAGCGTCGCTTTGACCCGTTCGATGCCGGCCTCGATCTGGCGGGCGTAGCCGGAGAACTCCTGGCCGAGGGTGACCGGCACGGCGTCCATCAGGTGTGTGCGGCCCGACTTGACCACCGTGTGCCACTCCCGGGCCTTGCCGGAAAGCGCGTCGTGCAGCACCTGCAGCGCCGGGATCAGATGGCGCACTGCGGCTTCGGTGGCCGCGATGTGGGTGGCGGTCGGGAAGGTGTCGTTGGACGACTGCGACATGTTGACGTCGTCGTTGGGATGCACGGTCACGCCGTTGGCGGCGGCGATACTCGAGATCACCTCGTTGGTGTTCATGTTGGAACTGGTGCCCGACCCGGTCTGGAAGACGTCGATCGGGAACTGCTCGTCGTGCTTACCGTCGGCGATTTCGGCGGCGGCGGCGATGATCGCGTCGGCCTTGTCCGCGGCCAGCAGCCCAAGGTCCTTGTTCACCTGCGCGCAGGCGGCTTTCAGCAGACCCAACGCGCGGATTTGGGTGGGCTCGAGCCCTCGTCCGGAGATCGGAAAGTTTTCCACCGCGCGCTGAGTCTGGGCGCGCCACAACGCTTTCGCGGGCACCTTGACCTCGCCCATGGTGTCGTGCTCGATGCGGTATTCGGTGTCTGCCATTGGGAGCATTCCTCGCTGGGTAGTGGTTACGGCAGTGGGTATGCGGCGCTGCTGTCGCCGGTGAAGTCGATCGCGGAGTATTCGTTGAGCTTGGTCAGCCGGTGAAAGCCCTCGACCATCCGCAGCGTGCCCGACTTCGAGCGCATCACGATCGACTGGGTGGTGCAGCCGCCCGGCTCGTAGCGCACACCCTTGAGCAGGTCGCCGTCGGTGACGCCGGTCGCGCAGAAGAAGACATTCTCCCCGGATACCAAGTCGCCGGTGGTCAGCACCTGATCGAGGTCGTAACCGGCGTCGAGCGCCTTCTGCCGCTCGGCGTCATCGGTGGGCGCCAGCTGCGCCTGAATCTCGCCGCCCATGCAGCGGAGTGCCGCGGCGGTGATGATGCCCTCCGGAGTGCCACCGATGCCGGCCAGCATGTCGGTGCCCGAGCCCGGGCGGCAGGCCGAGATCGCGCCGGCCACGTCGCCGTCGGTGATCAGCCGGATCCGCGCCCCGGTGGCCCGCACATCCTCGATCAGCTGCGCGTGCCGGGGCCGGTCCAGGATCACGACGGTCATGTCCGGCACGGACAGCCCTTTGGCTTTGGCCACGGCGCGGATGTTTTCAGCGATCGGCGCGGTGATGTCGAGGACGTGGGCCGCGTCGGGTCCCACGGCGATCTTGTTCATGTAGAACACCGCCGAGGGGTCGAACATCGAGCCGCGGTCGGCCACCGCGAGCACCGAGATGGCGTTCGGCATGCCCTTGCTCATCAGCGTGGTGCCGTCGATCGGGTCGACGGCGAAATCGCATTCCGGGCCGTCGCCGTTGCCGACGTGCTCGCCGTTGTAGAGCATCGGCGCTTCGTCTTTCTCACCTTCGCCGATCACGACGACGCCGCGCATGGACACCGAGTTCACCAGCTGGCGGATCGCGTCGACGGCGGCGCCGTCGCCGCCCTCTTTGTCGCCGCGGCCCACCCAGCGACCGGCGGCCATGGCACCTGCTTCGGTGACCCGGACGAGCTCGAGGGCCAGGTTACGGTCCGGGGCTTCACGACGAGAACCTGCGCTCATGGTTGCCAATTGTCCCAGAGCCGGGTTGCAGCTCCGGAGCTGGGATACTCGTGCAATGACCACACAGCCAGAGCCGACGGCCAAACCGGCCAAGCCCCGGCTGCTGCAGGACGGCCGGGACATGTTCTGGTCGATCGCGCCGCTGGTCGTCGCCTGCATCGTGCTGGCAGGCCTGGTCGGGATGTGTTCGTTTTCGCCGGGTGGAATCAACCGCGGACCGGTGCCGTCCTATGACGCCTCCAGCGCTCTGCGGGCCGACGCGCTGACGCTCGGCTTACCGGTCCGGTTGCCGCGGCTGCCCCAGGGCTGGCAGGCCAACTCCGGCGGCCGCGGCGGTATCCCCGACGGCCGGACCGATCCGTCGACCCATCAGCGGCTACACGCCGTCACCTCCATAGTGGGGTATATCAGCCCGGCCGGTGAGTACCTGAGCCTCACGCAAAGCAACGCCGACGAGGTCAAGCTGGTCTCTTCGATCCACGCGTCGATGTATCCCAGTGGAACCGTCGACGTGGACGGCACCCGCTGGATCACCTACCAGGGCGACGGGGTCGAGCCGGTGTGGACGACGCGGCTGGACAACCCGGCCGGTCCCGCCCAGATCGCGATCACCGGTGCCGGCAGTGCCGACGAGTTTCGTACGCTGGCCGCGGCCACTCAATCGCAGCCACCCCTACCCGCACACAGGTAAGAGAAGGGACCACCCTCCATGACTGCACCGGAAGCCGACCTCACCGGCTGGTCAGCGAAGCCGTTCACCGGCGGCGGGCACACCCACGACGTCTACCGCCGTGGCGACGGGCCCGGTGTGGTGCTGATCCCCGAGGTACCGGGCATCCATCCCGGCGTGCTTGGATTGGGAAATCACTTGGTGGACAACGGTTTCACCGTGGCGATACCGTCACTATTCGGCGAGCCGGGCCGGCCGGTCACAGTCGGCTACACGCTTGATTCTCTCCGACGTGTTTGTGTGGCACGGGAATTCGCCGCGCTCGCGACCAACAAACATCGGCCGGTTGCGGATTTCTTGCGCGCATTAGCGCGCGACCTCAAAGCGTCGACACCGGGCAAAGGCGTCGGTGTGATCGGCCAGTGTTTCACCGGTGGATTCGCGCTGGCCGCCGCGGTCGACGACAGCGTGCTGGCACCGGTGCTCAGCCAGCCGTCGACGCCGTTTCCGTTGACCCCGCGCCAGCGCCGCGATGCCGGGCTCAGCGATGTCGAGCTGAACGCGTTCAAAGACCGCGCCGCCAAGGAAGGCGTGTGCGCGATGGGTCTGCGATTCAGCAAGGACTTGATGTCGCCCGGCGAACGGTTCACCACGCTCAAACAACGGCTCGGCGACGCGTTCGAGGTGATCGAGATCGACTCCGGCCCAGGCAATCAGCATGGGTTCAGCCGGGCGGCGCATTCGGTGTTGACTCTGGAGGTCCGGGAGGTCGACGGTCACCCGGCCTACGAGGCGCGCAAGCGCGTCGTCGAGTTCCTCAAGGAGCGGCTGGTTTAGCCGCTCGGCGCGCCTTCCAGCGGGCCACCCAACCAGGTTTGCTGTCCTGGTCGTCGTCTTCTTGAAGCTCGACGCCCTTGTAGACCGCCAGATAGACGTCGATGGTGGTGACGATGACGATCATCAGCACGGGGCCGATGACGATGCCCCACGGGCCGAACATCGCGATTCCCGCGAACACCGCAAGCAACATCAGCGCCGGATTGAGCCGGGCATCGCGCGGAACCAGGATCGGGCGCAAAAAGTTGTCGAGGTTCGTGACCACCAGGAGATGCCAAGCGACGACAAACGCGCCGCCGATGATGTTGCCGTAGAAGATCATTCCGATGCCGAACGGGATGGTGACGATACCGCCGCCCAACGGAATGATGGACAGTGCGGTCAACAGAATCGCGAATATGAAGAACCCGTGGTGAAATCCGGCGACGTAGATGGATGCGGCTCCGGCCACCCCCTGGCAAAACGCGATGACGAACTGACCGTTCACGGTTCCGCGCACCATCGAGCCCATTTTCCGCAGGTACAGATCGGTCACTTCGTCGCCGAGCGGGTTGAGCTGGCGGATCAGGGTGAGCAATTTCTCGCGGTTCGTCAGCAACGCGACGAACACGTACAAGAAGATGATGGCGGAGGTGACGGCGCCGAACAGGCTGCCGGCGGTGTTCTGCAGGAAATGCAGGGTCCATTCGCCGCCCTTTTGCGCGACGGTCGCCATCGTCTTTCGCAGCGACTCCGCGGTGACCGTCACGTGCAGGAACGGCACCCGCGCCAATAGCTGATTGACGGCCTGCAGGATGGTGTTGCCAAGATCGCTGGGATTGGTCCTCTGCACCCAGCCCGCGACCGAAGTCACCATCCGAGAGATCTGGACGATCGCCAACACGACCAACAGGCCGACCGGCACGATCACCACGAGCAGAGCCGAGAGCAGCGTGCAGGTGGCTGCCAGCCCGCTACCAAGCCGGCGACCGAACCAACTGTAAAGCGGCGTAAACAAATACGCCCCGACCGCGGCCACCACGATCAGGACGAAGTAATTGCGGAGGAAGTATGCGGCGAACAGCAGGCTGACGATGGTGACGACCGCAAGGGCCCGTTTCTGGGTGAGGGTGAAGTCCGTATTCATCGCCCGCCCTCCGCGTTGGTGTCGAAGCGAACCCTAGCCGTCTGGGGCGCCACTTTTCGCGTGTTGCCGCTTGCGCTGATCGGCGATGAATCGAACCGACATTCGCTGCAACAAACCCGGTGCCAGCCGGGCGAAGACCCAGGACGCGTAGGCCTGCGTCGGCTTGACCAACAGCGCCTTGTTGCGGCCGATCGCCTTCAACGTGTCGCGGGCCAGTCGGTCGGCGCTGTAGGCGTTCTTCATGCCCTGCCCGCGCAGGTAGTAGTCGCGACCCACGAAGCCGCCGATCGCGCCCTTGTCCAGGATCGGGGTCTCGACGGCGCCCGGACACACCGCCAGCACACCCACCCCGCGGGAAACGGCCTCGGAGCGCAGCGCCAGTGACAGCCCGACGATCGCGTGTTTGGTCGTCACGTAGCTGGTGATCTGGCCTGCCGCGGTCAGCCCGGCCATCGAGGCGGTGTTGATGATGTGGCCGTGGCCCTGCCGCAGCATCACCGGGTACGCGGCGGTCACGCCGTGCACGACGCCGCGGATGTTGACGTCGATGATGGCGTTCCACTGCTCCAGCGTCAGCAGTTCGGTGTCTCCGCCCCAAGCGATTCCGGCGTTGTTGAACATCAGGTCGAGCCGTCCGGCGCGGGCGACGACGGCGTCGACGGCGGCCTTCACC
>NZ_DATNJW010000295.1:0-4049 GCF_035603715.1 Mycobacterium sp.
GACGGGCCGACGCTGTTCCTCTGCGACGGTGGGACCCCGGGCATCGAGATCGAGCGGGTGATGAACACGATGGACCGCAATTACGTCGAAGGCCATGGCGTCGTGCGGTTCAACGATCTGCGACTGCCCGCCTCCGCAGTGCTCGGTGAGGTCGGCCAGGCCTTGCGCTACGCACAGATGCGACTGGCGCCCGCCCGGCTGACCCACTGCATGCGCTGGCTCGGGGCCGCTTCGCGCGCCCAGTCGATCGCGGTGCGGCACGCCCGCGAGCGGACCGCGTTCGGCAAGACGCTCGGCGAACATCAGGGCGTCAGCTTCATGATCGCCGACAACGAAATCGCTTTGCAGCAATGCCGGCTCGGGATCTGGTGGGCGTGCTGGACGCTGGACAAGGGCGATCGGGGCACCGGCAGACACGAGAGCTCGATGGTCAAGGCCTATGTGTCCGAGGAGCTGTTCAAGGTCGCCGACCGCTGCGTCCAAATCCTGGGCGGCATAGGCATTTCCGATGAGACACCGGTCGGAATGATTTTCTCCGACATGCGTGCCTTCCGTCTGTACGACGGCCCGACCGAGGTGCACAAGTACGCGATCGCGCGCCAGGTGCTGCGGCCCTAGCCGCTAGTCGCTGGCGCACTTGTTGCAGGGAATACGAGGCTGCGACGAACGAGATCGCCGCTAACGTGCTGGTCACTCGCGCTTCTTCGCGCCAACGTCAATCTCGATGACGCTGCGGCCGTAGCCGCTAGTCGCTGGCGGCTGGGCCCAGCGCGATCAACGCCTCATCCAATGTCGGGTACAACGAAATGAGTTTGTCCAGACCGGTGAGCTGCATCGGTCTGCTCGCCGCCATATTGTCGGCCACGACTGCAAGCTGAATCGATTTGCCGATCTTTTCCTGGGTGGCCGCCAATATCCGAAGTCCCACCGACGCCATGAAGATCACCTCGGACAACTCGATCACGAGAGCGGGTGGATCTTCTTCGAGCGCTTCCGCGATCCCCGCTTCGAAAACAGGGGCAGTGCTCAAATCGATCTCGCCGCCGATGCTGACCACGGCGACACCATCCCGGTGCGCGACGGAGGTGGTGATCGGATCCGGCTCTGACACGGCCATCCTTCATCTGGAGTCTTGTCTCTACCGGGCGGATCCGGTGCCGACCCTTGCCGCCTGGCAAATTCGCAGAAATATTACTTCAACGGCCGTCGCCGCGAGGCTCAGTTAGTCTAGGCGCGGGGCTCGGTCCACCGTGGAGATCCGGGAGGTTCAATGTCGGATCAGTCGATAGATCTCTCGTCAACGGGCGTCGTCGGTCAGACGTCGGCAGTGTCGGGTGCGGGTTTGCTGCTGCCACAGCTGGTGCAGCACTTGCGCCAGAACCGAACGGTGCTGCGCGAGGAATGGGCCCGCAGGATCACCGAAGCCGAATTGCTCACCGCGATGTCGCCCGAGGAGATCTTCTCCGAGGCAACGACGGTGTACGACAGCTACGTCGAGGTGCTCGAGACGGGTAGCGTCGAGGCGCTGCAGGACTACGCGCGTGACTTGTCCGAACGCATCATTCCGCGTGGTGTCGAGACCAATGAGGTCGTCGGCATCGTCCTGCTGCTGCGCGACGTGCTGGCCCGGTCGCTCTTCGAGAAGTACCAGACCGACTTCGACCTGCTGAACCGGGTGCTCGACGCCTACGAGCCCGCGGCGAACCGGATCGCCAACACCGTCGCCGTCGGTTTCGTGCAGGAACGCGAGCGCATCATCCGTCAGCAGCAGGAGGCCATCCGCGAGCTGTCGACGCCGGTGCTGCAGGTGCGCGAGCAGTTGCTGATTCTGCCGATCATCGGCGTTCTGGACAGCCAGCGCGCTCGGCAGGTCACCGAGCAACTACTGCGGGCAATTCGCGCCAACCGGGCCAAGGTCGTCGTCATCGACATCACCGGTGTCCCCACCATCGACTCCACGGTGGCCAACCACCTGGTGCAGACCGTCGACGCGTCCGGCTTGATGGGTGCCAGCGTCATCATCACCGGTCTGTCATCGGAGATCGCACTCACGCTGGTGACGATCGGGCTGGATCTTTCCAAGATGAATGCCGTCGGCGACCTGCAGGGCGGCATCGAGGAGGCCGAGCACCTGCTGGGATATGAGGTCACCCGCGCCGGCGAGCAAACCACCTAACAGCAGATCGTCGCGAAAGTCTCATGCCAGTACCCATTCTGAAACAGGGACAGATTCTGATTGCCACGGTGCAAAACGCCCTGTCCGATTCTGACACCGAGCTGTTCCGCGAACGCTTGATGCAACGGGTCACCGAGTATCGGGCGCAAGGCATCGTCGTCGATGTCACTGCCATCGACGTCTTGGATTCATTCGCCGCCCGGTCATTGCAGACTGTTGCACGCATGACCAGCCTGCGTGGCGCGCACACCGTGATCGTGGGCCTGCAGCCGGAAGTGGCGTTCGCAATGGTCCAACTCGGCATCCTCTTCGAGGACATGGACACCGCGCTGGACTTGGAAGAGGGCCTGGCGCTGCTGAATCGGCGGCTGGCCGCCAAGAAACCGATTGGACGTGACGGTGTCGGATGACGTCGTCGTTGACGTAGGTCATCCCGACGACATCGTTGCCGCTCGCCAAGCGGGTCACCAACTGGCGCGCGACATGGGTTTCTCGCTGACCGATGTCACCATGATCGCCACGGCGATCTCCGAAGTCGCCCGCAACATCACCAGCTACGCCGGTTACGGGGCGATCCGGGTTGCCATACAAGACCGCGAAGGCCGACAGGCACTGGTCGTGCGGGCCGAAGACGATGGGCCGGGCATCGCCAACATCGAAAGGGCAATGGAGGACGGTTATTCCACCGGCCGTGGACTCGGGCTCGGGCTGCCCGGAGCGCGCCGGCTGATGGACCGGTTGATCGTGGAATCCGCCCCGGGTGAGGGCACGACCATCGAGATGTGGAAGTGGATTCCGAACAATGGCTGAGCATGGCTGGCTGGGGCCGATCGAATGGGCGGCCACGTCGCGCCCGCTGCCCGGCCAGACCGTCTGCGGCGACCGGTCTATCGCGGTCGACGTGAACGGCACCGGCGCCTTGATCGGTGTGCTGGACGGTCTGGGGCACGGCGAACTGGCCGCCGAGGCGGCAGACTGCGGCGTGCAAATTCTCGGCGACACTCGCGGTGAGGCGCTCGACACGCTGGTCCAGAGCTGCCACCGTGGCTTGTCGAGCACTCGCGGTGTGGCGATGACATTGGTGCACATAGACTTTCAGAAAGATACGCTCAGCTGGGTCGGGATCGGGAACGTCGCCGCTGACTTGGTCGCCAAACACCCTGGCGGTGTCGAGGTGCGCTCGTCGGTACGCCTCGCGGGCGGCATCGTCGGCTACCGGGTTCCCGAAGTGGTTGTATCGCAGGATTTCCCGATCCGCCCGGGCGACTTGCTGGTCATCACCAGTGACGGCATCGACGAAAACCATCTGGACGGCATCGACTTCGCCGCGCCGGCCCTGACAATCGCCGAGCAGATCCTGGACAGCCATGCCAAGGACAACGACGACGCGCTGGTCCTCACGGCACGGCACCGAGGTGCGTCCGGATGACACACCACGACTTCGACACTGCGTACGCGGCCGCGCTGGGTCGTTACCTGGAGACCCGCAACGAGGAAGACCTCGCGGTCGGTCACGAGCTGGGACGTCGCGCACTGCACGACGACATCAGCATGCTGAAGATCGTCGAGAAGCACTCCGAGCTTTACCACCGGCTGGTGGTGGAGCTTCCCGGCTTCGACGGGGCGGTGGCGCTGGCCTTCCTGTTGCAGACGCTGGCTCCGCTTGACGTTGCGACACGCGGATTCCTCGACGGCACAAGGCGTTACGAAGAGCAGCGGGCCCGCGCCGAGGATCTCGCCGATCGCGACGAGTTCCGCAACGCGGTGGTGAACTCACTGCAGGAAGGCTTCTTCGTCGCCGATCGCACCGGGGCCGTCATCGAGGTCAATGACGCTTTCACCAAACTGACCGGCTACCCGGCGCACGGCATCC
>NZ_DATNJW010000296.1:0-2096 GCF_035603715.1 Mycobacterium sp.
TTGCGGTGGCAGCTACCGCGGCCGGCGGCGCATTGGCCGGGGATGCTGGACGCCACCAAGGCCGGCCCGCAGTGCATGCAGGACACCGGACCCAATCCGCGGGTCGGCAAGCCGACCAGCGAAAACTGCCTGACGCTCAACGTCTGGACTCCGGCCCGCGGACAACACAACGACAAGCGTCCGGTGATGGTGTGGATTCACGGCGGAGGCTTCGTCAACGGCAGCGGCGACATCTATCACGCGCGCTGGCTGGCCGCCAGGGGCCACATCGTCGTCGTGACGATCAACTACCGGTTGGGTGCACTCGGTTTCCTGGCCCACCCGTCGCTCGGTGCGCCGGGCACGGTGGGCAACTACGGACTGGCCGACCAGCAGGCCGCGCTGCGATGGGTCCGCGACAACATCGCCGCGTTCGGCGGCGATCCGCGGAAGGTGACCATCGCCGGCGAGTCCGCGGGCGGCATGTCGGTGTGCGATCACCTGATCGCGCCGGGGTCGGCCGGCCTGTTCCGCGCGGCGATCATCCAGAGCGCGCCGTGCCAGGCACAGGCGGACCTGGCAGTCGGGCAGAGCCAGAGCGTGGATTATGCGATCGCGGCAGGATGTCGCAATCCCGCCACCACCGCGCGGTGTCTGCGTGCGCTGCCGGCGACCCGGCTCGAGCGGCCACCCTGGTACTACTTCATCGGCGACTCCGACGGGCTCTCCGGGCCGGTCACCGGAACGGGTGAGCTGCCGGTCAATCCGATCGAGGCATTCGCCGCCGATCAGGCAGCCCGGGTCCCGGTGCTGATGGGGGTCAACCACGACGAATTCACGCTCTTCGCGGCGCTGCGGGCCTCAAGGCTGGCCCGGGGAGTCAACCCCGGTGAGTATCCGCGTCTGCTCGCCGACATCTTCGGCGCCGCCGACAGCGCCCCAGTGCTGGCGCACTATTCGCCCGACCACTACGGCGGCGATGCCTCGCTGGCCTACTCAGCGGCGGCCACCGACGGCGTCTTCGCTTGCGCCGCAGACCGATTGGCGGACTCACTGAGCCGTAATGCGCCGGTATACGCCTACGAGTTCAACGATCCACACGCGCCGGCGCCCAAGTTCTTGCGAGACGCGCCGTTTCCGGTCGGCGCCAGCCATTCTCTGGAGCTGCGGTACCTGTTCAGCATGGGCGGCGCGCAACCGCTGGATCGCGCTCAGCAGATATTGTCCGACCAGATGATGAGCTACTGGAGCCATTTCGTCACCAATGGCGCACCAAAGGCCGCCGGCCTGCCCGACTGGCCGGCCCAAGACGGCAACCCCGACCACGATACTTGGATGTCGTTGCGCCCCGGGGGAAGTCAGCTCGTCACCGACTTCGAGGCAGCCCACCAGTGCCCGTTCTGGTCGACGCTGAAGGGCAAGTCGTGAGCACACCGGAAGCGGCCGGCTTCGCCGACGAGTGGTGTGCGGCCTGGAACCGCCGCGACGTCGACGCAGTGCTCACGCATTTCCACGACGACGTCGTGTTCACATCGCCTTACGCGGCCGAATTCGTCCCCGGCTCAGCGGGAATCGTCCGCGGCAAAGCGGCGCTGCGCGAATATTGGTGCGCCGCACTGGCGGCCGTGCCCGACCTGCACTTCGACGTCATCGGCGTCTACCGCGGCGCGTCGGTCCTCGTGATCAATTACCGCAACGAGAAGGGCGGCCTGGTGAACGAGGTGCTCGAGTTCGACGGCGACTTGGTTCGCCGCGGCCACGGGACATATTTGTCGCGCGGCTAGCCCGCCGGCGTCACCCAGGTGGTGATGTCGGCGTGCACGACCTCGTTGCCGCTGCGATCGGTGATGCTGACCGGCACGACGAGGTCGACGCCATCGTTGATCTGGGTGAAATCCGGCGCGTTTACCTCGGCCCGGGCCAGCAGCGACGTGGTGGCTTTTCCTAAGTACTGCACGGTCATCGCCTTGGGTATCCACCGGTGGCTGCGCGGGACGGTGGCTTCCATCAGCATCCCCATCGCCACCTCGGCGGCATTGCACGATGCGATCGCGTGCACGGTATGGAGGTGGTTGTAGACGAAGAACCACTTCGGAACCCGGACCTCGGCCAGCCCC
>NZ_DATNJW010000297.1:0-6042 GCF_035603715.1 Mycobacterium sp.
CGCGCCGTGCGGTTCCGGACCGACCCATCCCGAGAAGCCATACGGCCCAAGGGGATCGGCGTCGAGATACCGCTGGACCGCGGCGTGGTCGACGGTGCCGTCGGCGTCGTTGGTCGCGACGACCGTGCCGTCGGCGTCGTGTAGATCGGCGTGCGAGATGTGCCACTTGCCGTCGTAGTGGGTGTCGTAGCCCGCGGCGCGGAACCAGTTGCCCATGGTGGGCACTTCGCCGGACCGCAGCCAGCGCATGCGCGAGTCGTCGGGCATCTTGCCGAGGCCGTCGGTCTGCGTGACGCCATGCAGATCGGGGTAATGGCCAGTGAAAATCGTTGGGCGACTTGGCGCGCAGGCCAGCGAGCCGGTGTAGTGCCGGGTAAAGCTGACGCCGTGCTCGTCGAACCACTTGCGGCCGTGCAGAGTCCGGCCCCGCCAGGCGAGCACCTCGGGTGACTCGTACGGCGGGATCGCGCGTTCCTCATCGGTCATCAGGATGACGATGTCGGGCTGAGTAGTCACGAGTTTTCCAATCGGTTGGCAAGACCGACGAGCATGATGTCGGACTGTCGGACTTGAGCGCGACACAGCGCTCGCTCGGCAAGCTTGCGTACTGGGCCAGAACCGATTTCGACGGTGCTGGTCAGCGTCACGACAGTGCCGCCATAGGCTACCGGCCGCAGGCTCCATCGGTTGTTGAACCGGCGCACGTGGCTGGGCAAGCCCTCGACGTCGTAGGCGAGCGCGCGTGCGGTGTCGAACTCGGTGATCGTCTCCACCAGGGCGTTGCGGCCGATCTGGACTCGTCGCGTGGTGCCGAGCGGCTCGCTGCGCTGATTGAGGATGCACGAGTGGTCGATGTTGTCCGCCCACGAACTGATCGAGCCGAAGTCGGCGAGTACATCCCAGACGGACTGCGGGTCGGCTGCGATCCTCCGGCTGCGGTCAATGTCGGCCACCGCCTCACCGTACGCGGGAGCGGCGGCGAATCTGGCCGAAACTTCCGGCCTCGATGGCCAGCGACGCTAGGGTTCTGCAGAACCTGAAGAAAGTTGCCAACGACGCTGCGGAGGGGACATGGCGACGTACAAGACGGTGGTGGTCGGCACCGACGGCTCGGAGTCGTCACTGCGCGCGGTCGACCGGGCCGGCACGATTGCGGCTGAGTCCAAGGCCAAGCTGATCATCGCGACGGGCTACCTACCGGAGAAAGACGATCTACGCGCGGCCGATGCCCTCGGTAGTGAGGGCTACAAGGTCTCCGGAGCCGCGCCGGTCTACGCGATGTTGCACGACGCACGCGATCGCGCACGGGCGGCGGGGGCGACCGACATCGAGGATCGTCCGGTCAAGGGCGGTCCCGTTCACGCGCTGGTGGATCTTGCCGAGGAAGTAGGCGCCGATCTGCTGGTGGTCGGCAATGTCGGACTCGACACCGGGGCCGCGATCATCGGCCGGGTGTTCTCGATACCCGGAGCCGTCGCCACTCGCGCCAAGATCGACGTGCTGATCGCGCACACCAGCGGCTGACCATACGGCTCGCAGCCGATACTCAGATCCGTTCGGTAAGTGTGGGCACATGAAGATCATTGCTTTCGAGGAGCACTACACGCTCCCGGCGATCGCAGACGCGCACCCCAACAGCCCCCGGAAGCTTTTCGACGCGAGCAGGGGCGGAAGCGGTTGGCCCCCGCCGGGCATTGAAGACCTGGGGGAGGGGCGCATCGCCGCGATGGATGCGGCCGGTATCGATGTGCAGATCCTCTCCAACGTCCCCGGCGTCGAGGCCGTCGAGGTACCGCAGGCCGTCGAGCTGGCCAGGCAGGCCAACGACGCGGTAGTCGCCGCGGCCACCGAGTATCCCGGCCGCTTTCTCGGTTTTGCCACTCTGCCGATGCGCGACCCCGACGCTGCTGTAGCCGAATTGGAGCGCACGGTGCGCGATCACGGCTTCGTCGGTGCGCTGATCAACGGCCACGTCGACGGCCGCTATCTCGATGACGAGTTCTTCTGGCCGGTGTTCGAATCCGCTGAAGCGCTGGACGTTCCGATCTATCTGCATCCCACGGTCCCGCCGCGGCCGGTGATCGATGCGTATTACCTGGGCTTGGCGCCAGCGGTGTCGGCCAAGTTGGCCGTTGCGGGGCTCGGCTGGCACATCGACACCGGAATCCATTGCGTCAGACTCATTCTCGGCGGCGTCTTCGATCGCTTTCCCAAGCTGCAGGTGATCGTCGGCCATCACTTCGAGGCGCTGAGTTGGATGGCGTGGCGGACGGATTACTCATTTCCGCCGGAGGAGAGCGGTCTCAAGCGGACCATCAAGGAATACCTGCGGGAGAACTTCTACGGCGGCATCCTGGCCGGCGAATTCGCCGGGATGCAACCCGGTGCGACCGATCCGAGTTGGAGCTTGTCGTTCAACGCCTATCAGGCGATGGCAAACGTGATCGGCGTCGACCGGATCGTGTTCACCGCCGACTACCCGTTCGCCAACATGGAAGCCGGCCGGAAATTCCTGGAGCAGATGCCGATCCCGCCGGCGGACAAGGAGAAGATCGCACACTCCAACGCCGAGCGTCTACTTCGGCTCAAATGACCGGCTGGATTTGCCGGTTTGTGTTCGGCGAGAGGGGTTTCGGACTTATCGTCGTGTCATGACGATCGAAAGCGTTCGCACCAGCACGCTGACACGCAGCCAGACCGTGTTCATGGTCACGGCGTTGGTGTTATCGGTCGTCTCGTTCATGCTCAACGCGACCATGCTGTCGCCGGCGATCCGCGACATCAATACGCACCTTGGGGCAGGCGCATTCGGGCCGATTTCGAGTTACTTCTATCTGTCCGGCGCGATCGCCAACGTGGTGCTGATCCGGTGGAGCGACTACCTCGGTCGCAAGCGCGTCCTGGTCGGTGTCCTGATCCTGCTGTGCATCGGAACGGTGTTGTGCGTCGTCAGCACATCGCTGCCGGTGGTGGTGGCGGGCCGGATCATGCAGGGCACCTCCAACATCAGCTTCGGCCTGTCCTACCTGATCATGCGGGAACGCCTGACTCCGGCCGTGTTCGGCGTCTGCTGCGGGGTGATCTCGGCGGTCAACGGCGGGGTGGCCGGCACCGATGCACTGCTCGCCGGATACCTGGTCGACCACTTCGGCTATCGCTCGATCTTCGTCCTGACACTGGTGGTCGGTGTTATCGCGGTCCTACTCGGCTGGAAAGCCTTGCCCGCAGACGATTCCGGACGATTGGCGTCGGGCCGGATGGACTGGCCGGGTGCCGCCCTGATCGCGGTGACGGTTGCGGGGATCGTTCTGTTTCTCGGCAACGGTGGACACCTCGGCTGGTCGTCGCCGTTCGTCCTCGGCTGCATCGTTGCGGCCACCGTCGCGTTCGTGGCATTCGTCCTCGTCGAAAGGCGTTCTGCGGAGCCACTTGTGCACATCGACGACTTACGCTCCCGCTACGCCTGGCCGTTGATCGCGGTGACCATCCTGTCCTTCGCGTCCTTCATGGTCGTGCTGAGCTTCATCATGCCGTCGATCGCCGAGAATCGAACGGTCGGCTTCAACGCCAGCGGCGTGACGACGGCGTTGCTGTTCATCACGCCGGCCGCGCTGGTTCAACTGATCGTCGCGCCGTTGATCGGGCGGCTCGCGGTGCGGATCGGCTTTGTGACGGTGTTGCGGGCGGGGATCGTCGCCGCGGTGTCCCTCGTGGCTCTGCTCGCGGTCTTCGCGCTCGACCGGAACATGGCCGTCCTGCTCATGATCGGATTCGGTGCGGCGATGGGCGTGACGTTGACGCCGCTGGCCGCGCTGGGCGTGATTCAGGCCCCTGAGGACGAACCCGGCTCGCTGCCCGGGATCTGCAACGCGGCGTTCGGTATCGGCGGATCGCTCGGATTCACCTGGGCCGGAACGATCGTCGGCGAGGGGACGAAAGCGTCCTATCACACGGCCTTGTGGGTCGCGGTGGTGATCGGCATTGCCGCGTTCGCGACCAGCCTGATCCTCAAGCCTCGAACGGCTGAGTCCGGTCTGAGCAACTAATTGCAAGCAGCGCGACGGCGGGCGTTCGTGTCGATGTAACTGATGGTTACCTCCTGATGGCCCATCCTGGGGCCATGGGCATCGCGACGGTCGCCCCCGGTGCGATCGAGATAGCGTTTTCAGGACGATTCGGTTTTGGCATCTATCGCTGGGCTTACCTGCCGTTCCACGTGCCGACAGGTGTGCAGCGCATTCGGGTTTCCACCTCTCATCAGAGCTTCTCGTTCGCCGGAGTCGCTCGAAACGTGCTGGATCTAGGCATCTTTGGTCCCGCCGGCCACGACCTGGGCAATGCCGCGGGATTCCGGGGCTGGTCGGGCGGAGCGCGCGACCACTTCGAGATCTCCAGTACGTATGCCACCCCAGGCTATTTGGCCGGCCCGATCGAGCCGGGTCCGTGGGCGGTGGCGCTCGGACCGGTGGTCCTGAGCCCGTGGGGGATGGCGTGGGAGGCGCACGTCACCATGGAACGCGGACCATCCGCGAGTCGGTCGCCGGAAAGCCAAGCCGTGCAGCAGATCCCCACCCCGTCGGCGACCGGCGCGCGCTGGTATCGCGGGGATCTGCACCTGCATACCATTCACTCTGACGGCGAGCGCCATCCCGCGGAACTCGCGTCGGTTGCACGCACCAGCGGCCTGGACTTCATCGTGTCCACCGAACACAACACCAACTCGGCCAACCGGGCGTGGCCCGCGTGCTACACACCCGGTCTGCTGGTGATCCCTGGCGAGGAGGTCACCACCCGCCACGGGCACTGGCTTGCCGTCGGCCTGCCGCCGCGCGCCTGGATCGACTGGCGATACGGGCCAAGGGACGGGGTATTTCCGCGCTTCGCCGCCGAAGTTCGCGATGCGGGCGGATTGGTGGTCGCCGCACATCCGTCCGTGCCGCTACCGGGGGCGGCGTGGGAGTTCGGCTTCGACGACGTTGATGCGCTCGAGGTGTGGAACGGCCGGTGGAATCTCGACGATGAATTCTCGCTTCGCACCTGGCAGCGGCTACTGCGACAGGGACGGCGCGTCACCGCGGTCGGCGGTAGCGATTCGCATGGCGAACACCAGCAGGTCGGCTTGCCCCAGACCGTCGTGCACGCGGAGGAACTCTCGACGCCCGCGATCATCGATGGATTACGCAGCGGGCGTTCGTATCTCGCGCGATCATCTGATGTAGCACTGGACCTGACGGCGTCCTGTCCAAGCGGTGTGGCCGGTCCAGGGCAGACGTTGCACGTAAGCGCCGACGGGCGGGTGACGGTGACCGCGGTGCTCAGCGGTGCCGCCGGCACCGACATCGCGTTGATTACCGCGGAGGGCCCGGTGCGACGGGCGACGGTCGGATCGGATCGCGCCCGCGTGCAGTGGGAACTGGATGCCGCTTCGGCGCGCTTCGCGCGACTGGAGATCCGCGAAGCGCAGCGGCGTCCGCTCGGCGCGATGGTCGCCCTGACGAATCCCATCTGGCTCGCGTGATATCGCATGTGGTGTGAAACCCAATTAGTGCCCAATGGTTCAGAAACCCACGCCCACCGGCAATGCTGGTACCCATGACGCGCAACGAGATTACCGAGCAGATTGTCGTCGCCCGCCTGGCCAAGGGCCTGACCTGGCAGGAGTTGGCCGACGCGATTGACCGACCGGTCGTCTGGACCACGTCGGCGCTGCTCGGCCAGCACCCCATTCCGGCCGAACTCGGCAAGGTGCTGGTCGAGATGCTTGGCCTCGACCAGTCGGCGATCCCGCTACTGGCGGCGGTGCCCATACGCGCCGCGCAACCCACCGCGGTGCCCACCGACCCGACCATCTACCGCTTCTACGAAGTCCTCCAGGTCTACGGCGGCGCTATCAAGGAGCTCATCCACGAAGAGTTCGGCGACGGCATCATGAGCGCCATCAACTTCAGCCTCAACATTGAGAAGAAGCCGCACCCGGCCGGCGACCGCGTCGTGGTCACCTTTGATGGAAAATTCCTGTCCTACGACTGGACCGCTGCGGAC
>NZ_DATNJW010000298.1:0-13458 GCF_035603715.1 Mycobacterium sp.
AGGGCCAGCTCGCTGCGGGCCCGGGCCGCCTCGCGGGACAACGTGGTGCGGGTAAGCCCGTACTGCACGTTGGTCAGCACGTCGCGCCACGGGAAGAGCCGCGGCTCCTGAAAGGCGACCGCAGGAGCGCCGCTGACCTCCCGGTTGCCGGCGTGGTCGTCGGAAAGCCCTGCCAGCACTCGCAATACGGTCGACTTGCCGCATCCGCTGCGACCGACCAACGCGACGATCTCGTTCGCCCGCACCTCCAGCGAGACGTCGTCAAGGACTCGTCGGTTGCCGTAGAACTTGTTGACGTTGCTGAGCTTGCCGACGACGGCGGTCTGCCGGTCGGAGGTGATGGTCATACGCGGTACCTCAGGGCTCGATGTTCCAGGGCTCGGACGCCGGCGTCGGTGACGATGCCCAGCAACGCATAGACGGCCAGGCAGAAGATGATGATGTCGATCCGCAGGAAGTCGCGCGCGTTGTTGATCAAGAAGCCAATGCCCTTGTCCGCGTTGATCTGCTCCGCGACGATCAGTGTCAGCCATGCGATGGCCAACGACTGCCGGAGTCCGACCAGCACCTGCGGGGCCGCGCTCGGCAACAGGATGATGCGCAGTCGCTGCCAAAGTGAAAAGCCAAGAACATCAGCGGTTTCCAGCAGCTTGGGGTCGACTTGCCGGATCGCGGAGAAGGTGTTGAGGTACAGCGGGAAGGCAACCCCGAGCGCCACGAGGTTCACCTTGGCCAGTTCGCCGATGCCGAACCAAAGGATGAACAGCGGAATCAATCCCAGGTGCGGCAGCGCGCGCAACATCTGCAGCGGCGGATCGACGGTGGCCTCAACCCACGGCGACAGCCCGACGGCCACACCCAGGGCGAGCCCGACGAGGCCGCCGAGCAGCAGGCCCTCGACGACGCGCAGCCCGGATACCTCGAGAGCCTCGGCCAGCTTGCCGTTCTGGATCAGCTGCAGCCCGGCATCGAAGATCAGCTGCGGTGCCGGCAGGACGTCACCGGGAATGAGGCCGGTGGCGCTGGACAGTTGCCACAACACGACGAGCAGCACCGGCGACGACCACCGCAGAATGCTCCATCGATGGGTATCCCAGATACCGCTGACCGTCGGCGCCGTCGCCGAGGCATCGGCGACCGTCTGGGCGGAACCACTCACCATTGCGAAGACGGTGGCAGACGTCGTCGTCGCGCTGAAGGGTTTGACTCCGTGTGAAGGGAAAACGGCTTCGGATCAGGCGCTGCGAACGACGATGAGAATGCGGTTTCCGCTTTTGCGGAATGCTGTTGTACGGTTTGGTGAGCCCATTATCGAAGCGGCGGCTGACGGAGGATCTCTCGATGCAGAAGGCAATCGACCCCACCATCTCTACCTGGCCTGATGACAACCCCCAGTTGATCGGAAGCCGATGCGGCGACTGCGCTGCCACCACCTTCCCGGTGCAGGACCTCTGCCCTCGCTGCAGCGGTTCGTCGATGTCAGAGCACTTGCTGCCGCGTAGCGGAACCCTGGTCGCGTGGACCACACAGGGCTTCCCGCCCGGAGCCCCGTACGCCGGCCCGACCGGTGACGACTTCGTGCCGTTCGGGGTGGGCCTGGTTCAGCTCGGTGACGTGATCCGCGTCGAGGGTCGGCTGACCGAAAACGATCCGGCCAAGTTGAAGTTCGGACAACAGGTCGAGCTCACCATGATCCCGTTTACCACCGACGCGGACGGCAACGAGATCGTCACCTTCGCGTTCCAGCCGGTCTAAGGAGAACCTGAAATGACCAATGATGTAGCCATCATCGGCGTGGGCCTTCACCCGTTCGGCAGGTTCGACAAGACCGCGATGCAGATGGGCGCCGAAGCGATCCAGTTCGCGCTGAAGGATGCCGGAGTCGACTGGAAAGACATCCAGTTCGGCTTCGGCGGCAGCCACGAGGTGTCCAACCCCGATGCGGTGACCCGGCTGGTCGGCCTGACGGGCATCACGTTCACCAACGTGTTCAACGCGTGCGCCACCGCGGCCAGCGCCATTCAGCAGACCGCCGACACCATCCGGTTGGGTAAGTACGACATCGGCATCGCGATCGGGCTGGACAAGCACCCGCGCGGCGCGTTCACCGACGACCCCGCCAAGCTGGCGCTGCCGCAGTGGTATGCCAACAACGGGCAGTTCGTCACCACCAAGTTCTTCGGTATCAAGGCCAACAAGTACCTCCACGACCACAACATCTCCCAGGCCACTTTGGCCAAGGTCGCCGCGAAGAACTTCCGCAACGGCGCGATCAACCCGAATGCATTCCGCCGCAAGGCGATCCCGGAGGATCAGATCCTCAACTCGACGGTGCTCAATTACCCGTTGACGCAGTACATGTTCTGCGCGCCCGACGAAGGCGCCGCCGCGGTGATCATGTGTCGCGCCGACATCGCCCACAAGTTCACCGACAAGCCGGTGTACGTGCGTGCCAGCGAGATCCGCACCCGGACCTTCGGCGCGTACGAGGTGCACGCGACATTCGCTCCTTTGGACGAAGACGTTTCACCCACGGTGTACGCGGCCAAAGCCGCCTATGAAGCCGCGGGCATCGGACCCGAGGATGTCGACGTCGCCCAGCTGCAGGACACCGACGCCGGCGCCGAGGTCATCCACATGGCCGAGACCGGCCTATGCGCCGACGGCGAGCAGGAGAAGCTGGTCGCCGACGGCGCCACCGAGATCCACGGCTCGATTCCGGTCAACACCGACGGCGGGCTGATCGCCAACGGCGAGCCGATCGGTGCGTCTGGCCTGCGGCAGGTGCATGAGCTGGTCCGCCAACTGCGTGGCGAGGCGGGCGAGCGTCAGGTGCCCGGCAACCCGCGCGTCGGTTTGGCGCAGGTGTACGGCGCACCCGGCACCGCGTCGGCGACCATCCTGTCGCTCTAAATCGCCGGCCCCAGTAGGTCGTCCGCGTCGCGGATGATGTAGCCGTAGCCCTGCTCGGCGAGAAAACGCTGCCGGTGCGCGGCGTACTCGGCGTCCTGGCTGTCGCGGGCCACCACTGAGTAGAAGATCGCACCGCCACCATCGGCCTTGGGTCGCAGCAACCGGCCGAGCCGCTGCGCCTCCTCCTGCCGTGAGCCAAATGTCCCCGAAACCTGAACCGCGACAGCGGCTTCTGGTAAGTCAATGGAAAAGTTGGCCACCTTGGAAACCACTAGAGTGGTCACCTCGCCGCGGCGGAAGGCGTCGAAGAGCTCCTCGCGTTCGGCCGTCTTGGTCGACCCCTGGATCACCGGGGCACCCAGCACGTTGCCGAGCTCCTCGAGCTGATCGAGGTAGGCGCCGATCACCAGAGTCGGCTCGTCGGGGTGGCGTTCCAGAATCGACTTCACCACCGCGACTTTCGAATGCGCCGTCGAGCACAGCTTGTAGCGCTCTTCGGGTTCGGCGGTGGCGTACGCCATCCGCTCGCTGTCGGTCATCGTGACTCGCACCTCGACACACTCCGCCGGAGCGATCCAGCCCTGGGCCTCGATGTCTTTCCACGGCGCGTCATAGCGTTTCGGGCCGATCAATGAGAACACGTCGCCCTCGCGGCCGTCCTCGCGGATCAGTGTCGCGGTCAATCCGAGCCGTCGCCGAGACTGCAGATCAGCCGTCATCCGGAACACCGGCGCCGGCAGCAAGTGCACCTCGTCGTAGATGATCAGCCCCCAGTCGCGGCTGTCGAACAGCTCCAGATGGCGGTATTCGCCCTTGGTGCGACGGGTGATCACCTGATAGGTCGCGATCGTGACCGGCCGGACTTCCTTGCGTTCGCCCGAGTATTCGCCGATCTCGTCCTCAGTCAGCGATGTTCGGGCGATCAGTTCGCGTTTCCACTGACGCCCCGCGACGGTGTTGGTCACCAGAATCAGTGTCGTCGCGCTGGCCTTGGCCATCGCGGCCGCGCCGACGAGCGTCTTGCCGGCGCCGCACGGCAGGACCACCACGCCCGAGCCGCCCAACCAGAACGAGTCGGCCGCCATCTCCTGGTAGTCGCGCAGGTGCCAGCCGTCCTGCGCCAAGCTGATCGGATGCGCCTCGCCGTCGACATAACCGGCCAGATCTTCGGCGGGCCAGCCGATCTTCAGCAACATCTGCTTGACCCGGCCGCGTTCGCTGGGATGCACGACGACGGTGTCATCATCGATGCGGGCGCCGAGCATCGGTGCGATCTTCTTGTGGCGCAACACTTCTTCGAGCACCGCCCGGTCCAAGCTCACCAGGGTCAGTCCGTGGACCGGGCTTTTCACCAGCTGCAGCCGACCGTAGCGGGCCATCGTGTCGACGATGTCGACCAGCAACGGCTGCGGAACCGCGTAGCGGGAAAAGCTGACCAGGGCGTCGACGACCTGCTCGGCGTCGTGGCCCGCGGCGCGCGCATTCCACAGCGCCAGGGGCGTGATCCGGTAGGTGTGCACGTGTTCGGGGGCACGTTCCAGCTCCGCGAACGGTGCGATCGCGGCGCGCGCCGCACCGGCGAGCTCGTGGTCGATTTCGAGCAGCACCGTTTTATCGGATTGCACGATCAACGGTCCGTCAGTCATGTCTCCATTATCCGTAAGCCGCCGACAACTAATGCCGGTCCTCGTCGTCGGCCGGTACGACCGAGGTGATGCGGTGGATGGCGAACTCGCGGGCCCGGCTGGAGGCCGAATCGAACGCCACCAACTGACCGCCGGCCACCGTGATCGGCGATACCACCCGCTGGGTGGCCACCCCGGCGGCGTCGACGTAGTTGATCAGCACTGTCTCGTCCTGCCGAGCGGCTCGCTGCAGCAGCGACATGGCAACCGCGGGGTCGATCCGGACGCTGCCGAACGGTGCCGCGGTCACTTTGCGCAGCACTGCGACGACCGCGCTGAGGGTTTCGTTGCTCGGGTGCGGAGTCGGCCGGTGCGGGCGGTGGCGCTGCGGCGTGGGAACCCTCGCTCCGCGGGCCCGGATGTCGACGATGGTGCCGGTTGAGTCCTCGGCGGCCGGAGCGAATCCGGCGTCCTGCAGAGCCGCGAGCACTTCGCTGACCGGCGCCTGCGAGATCGCCACGGTCGGTGCCAGCACCCGCAGGCCGAGATGTTCGGCGCCGGCTACCGCCTGGGCGAGCAGCGTCGGATCTTCGCAGCGCACAAACGATGCGGCCATCCCGATCCGCAATTGCCCGTGCCGCCGTGCGACATCGTCGATCAGGTATGTCAAGCCTTGCGGCACAGGCGTTTTAGAATTCTTGTGGAACAGGTTGTGCAATTCGTCGGCGGTCTTGCCGATATCGAGGGCGTGCCGGATCGACTGCTCGCTGACGCGGTACACCATTGCCGTGCCCGCGGACTCGACGGTGGCCACCGCCGAGAGGTCCTCGGCCAGATGGCGCTGCAGCGGACCGGGCACGACGACGGTCAAGTCGGCCTGTACCAGAAAGTGATCGATTGGCGGTGGGAGTACGCGGGCCATGGCGGCGATCGCATCACCGTCGGCCGCGCCGTCGATGAAGGCTCGGCCCGGTGTGCTGATCGCGCCGCGGCCCACCAGGCCAAGCGTTTGTGCTTCCTCCAGTAGATCGGCGACCGGCCCGGGCTGTAGCCGCTTGGACCACCGCGGCCGCCGCCAGATCAACGCGGCCGACGCGGTGTTCTTGTCCACCCCGGCGCCGGGCGGCAACTGGGCCAGCATGTCGAGCAAGAGCCGACGGTCCAGCGGGGCAGCCGTTGAGTACAGCGAATCCGACAGCGCTGCATAGGGTTTGCCATCGGGACCGCGGCTCCCGATCAGCGCCGGCCTGGCCGCCAGCTCGAGCCAGGTGGTGGCCAGCAGATGCCAGCGTTCGGCGGTGGTCGCCTCGGTGAACCGGTCGGCGGTCACCGTCGGCCCCCAGTAGGGCGGCTCGCCGCCGACCGGTAGCGGATCGGGGATGCCGCTGGCAATCAGGCCCGCGGCGGCGGCCAGTTCGAGGATCAACCCCAGCCGGGCCTCGTCGACGCCGGTGATTTTGGCCAGCCGCCGAACCTCACGTACCCCCAGGCCGCCGCTGCGTAGCTCGGAAATCGGTGCGGCGCTGAGTGTTTCGAGGAGCACGTCGAGTTCACGCAGCAGGTCGATGATGGCGCCACCGGCCGCGGCGTCTGCGTCGGCGGGTGTCGTGCGGGACACCACCGGATCTGGTGCGGCCAAGCGCACCGGCCCGGGTTCCTCGCCGCGCAGCACCTGCCCGACATGGCGTGGCAGGATGACCGTGTCAGCATCGACACGTCGCAACAGCCCAATCGAGAGTAGTTGCGGCACTGGGCGATCCGCCGGGGCTCCGGGTGCGGCGTCGCGGGTGCGGCCGAGCGGGGAGCCTTCCAGCAGTCGGTCCAGCAGGTCGCGCTGCGGCTCATCAAGGCCATCGATCAGCGCTGCGATCTGCTCTGCACTCTGGGACGCATCTTCTAGCGTCACCTGCCCGACATGCCACGGCAGGCCGGCTCCGGCGTCGGGAGCCAGCCGCAGCTCGACATCACCCCAGACCAGGGCGCGCTGCTTCAGGTCGTCGAGCGCGTCGAGGACCTCGGCTTCAGGTGCCCGTTCGCCGATCAGCGTGAGCAACTTGGCGACGGGGACCGACGCGGTGTCGGCCTGCAGTACCAGTAGCGCGTCGATCACCGACAACCGCAGGAAGTCCAGCTCGTCGCTGGCAGCCTTGAGCGACTGGCGGGCCTGAGCGCGGGCGGCCAGCGCCGCGATGCTGCCCGGCGGCGGCTGGGCGAGGTCGGGCCGCAGCTCGAGCAGACGGATCAGTCGGGCGTCGGGCAGCTCGGCCAGCCAGGACCCCAGCGGGATGCCCAGGGTGGTTTCGGTCATTGCTGACCAGCGTAAAGCAGCCGGCCTAGTGCCCCTTCCCGACCGACGGCGGGCGAATGGGACCGACGCCAATCGGAGAGCCCACCCGTCACGGTTGCGCGAGACCTGTCAGAATGGTTCCCGTGGCTGACAAGAAGGCGGAGAAGACCCGGTACGTCGACAACGGCTGGCCGACCACCAACCCCGACGACCATGCCGTGAGCGAACTGGCAACCGATCGGGTCGGTGCCCTGTCGCCCTTCGGCGACGTGATCTTCCCGCTGCCTGCCGACGAGCTGCCCTACGTGCATCCGGTCACTGACGTCAGCCGATAAGCGGGTCACCCGCCGTTCGCGACGTCCCGCCGGCGCCTGCTAGGCGAGGGACGACAGCGCCGGGTTGCCACTCACGCTCTGTGACTGAATGGCTTTCAGCAGGTCCTTGAGGTAGCTCGGGTTCAAGTTCTGCTGCGGCACCTGCAGGTCGTGAATAGCCGATCCGGCAGCGGCCGGGTCGATCGGCAGTGCCGGTGCCGGGTCCTGCGGGACCGTCGTCCACGAACTCACGGCGTTGGCCTGGTGCACTTCCTCCGGCGCTTCGCCAGCTGCGGGTGCGTCGACTGCGACGGACTCGGCCTGGATCGGCTCGGCCGGCGGCGCGGGAGGCGCGTCGGCCGGAGCGGGCGCTTCTGCGGCCACTTCTTCGACAGGAGGGGCCGGGGGAGCAGGTTCCGGGGGCGGCGGTGCGTCCGCGGGAGCCGGCGCTTGGGCCGCCACTTCTTCGACAGGAGGGGCCGGGGGAGCAGGCTCCGGCGGGGGCGGTGGTGCGTCGACCGCGGCAGGCTCGGCCGGTGGCGGGGGAGCGGGTGGCTCCGGTGCCGGCGGCGGTGGCGGGGGGTCAGCCGGCGGCGGGGGCAGTGGCGGCTCGAATGCCGCCGGCTCAGCGGGCGGTGCCGGGTCCGGCGCGGGCGCGTCAGCAAGGACGTTGCGCGGGGTGGCAGCCGACAGGCCTCGTCCGCAAACTGGCCAGGCGCCGCGGCCCTGAGTGGCCAGCACCCGCTCGGCGACCGCGATCTGCTGGTCGCGGGTGGCCTGGTTGGCCGATGAGGCAAACTCGCCGCCTCCGTGGGCGGCCCAGGTGCCCTGTGAGAACTGCAACCCGCCGTGGTACCCGTTGCCGGTGTTGATGCCCCAGTTACCGCCCGACTCGCAGGCGGCGACACGATCCCATTCGCTGTCGGGAGCCGCGGCTGCGTTACCGGCCAGGGCGATGCCGCCGCCGCCGATTACTGCGCCCGTGAAGGCCAGTTTGGCGACGCTGACGGTTGACGTGGTGGGTTTACGGTGACGACCACTCATACCCCGATTGATTCCTCTCGAGAAGCGCCTACGAGGTCAGCTGTCGGGTTCGGGCGGAAGAGGTCGCCCGGCCGTCGTGTGTCCTAAGGGAAACGCGTCGGCTTCACCCCAAGGAGCCGCGAACGGCTCCAGGTTCGATTTCGGCGGACCGTTGGGTCCCCCGCCTCCATCCACGGGTTTGCGTTGCTCGCCTATTGGATGGAGCTCGGCGCTATAGGCGAGAAGGCTTACCGTGCAGGGAGACTCGGTAAGCCCGCGCACGACGCTAGCTGCTGTTAGCGGCAGAGTCATGTTGTGACAAAACCGGCGTTTCGCATTTTTCGAGAAGCCATAACGCCAGGAACGTCCGCTGTTTGCGCAGGTTAAGCGCTTCGAAATCAGGCCGTTGCCGTGCCGTGATCATTCCGTTATGTGACCGAACTCACATAACGATTAGGGATTAACCCCAGGTCACGGATTCTGGTCCGCGGCGCCCAAAATCAACGTCGCACAGCTTCGGCACCGGCCCAGGGCGCGGGGCGATCCACCGGAACGATCTCCTTGCCCAGGGGCACCAGCGACACCGGGATCAGCTTCAGATTGGCCAGCGCCAGCGGAAGGCCGATGATCGTCAACGCCATTGCCACCGCGCTCACCAGGTGCCCGATCGCGAGCCAAATTCCGCACAGCAGCATCCAGATGACGTTCCCGATCAGGGAGCCGGTGCCGGCCCCGGGCCTCTCGACGATCGTCCGGCCGAACGGCCAGAGGGCATACGACGCGATGCGCAGGGAGGCGAAGCCGAACGGGATGGTGACGATCAACAGGAAGCAGATGACGGCGGCCAGCAAATATCCGAGGGCCAACCACAGGCCGCCGAAGACCAACCAAACGACATTCAAAATCAGGCGCATTGTCTCCTCCAACGGTGCCGCCAGCCTACCGAGAAACTGCGGTGCTCAGCGGGCTGCGTTCCGAGTAGGATCGATCGTCATCGCGTCCTGCGCAGGCGGGGCGCTTCGTTGTGTAGACCTATGTGGTTATCCGTTAGACAAGCAGGTGAGACCGGTGCCGACTGGCAAGGTGAAGTGGTATGACGCTGAGAAGGGATTCGGATTCCTATCTCAGGAGGACGGCGAGGACGTATACGTTCGCTCCTCGGCGTTGCCCGCGGGCGTCGAAGGCCTAAAGGCGGGCCAGAAGGTGGAATTCGGCGTTGCTTCCGGGCGGCGCGGGCCGCAGGCGTTGAGCCTGAAGTTGATCGACCCGCCGCCCACCCTGACCCGGCCGCGTCGCGAGGCTCCTGCCGAACACAAGCACAGCCCCGATGAACTGCACGGCATGGTCGAGGACATGATCACCCTGCTGGAGAGCGCCGTGCAGCCCGAGCTGCGTAAAGGTCGCTACCCGGACAAAAAGGTCGCGCGCAGGGTTTCCGAAGTCGTCAAGGCTGTCGCTCGCGAACTGGACGCCTGATCGCGTGTACCCCGCGGCACCGCGGGGAACCCTCACTGTCGAATTGCCGCAGCAGCCGATTCCAGTGAGGGAAGTCCGATGGCACAGCAAGCGCAGGTCAGCGAAGAACAAGCACGAGCGTTAGCAGAGGAGTCCCGCGAAAGCGGTTGGGACAAGCCGTCGCTAGCCAAAGAATTATTTCTAGGTCGCTTTCCGCTAGACCTCATCCACCCGTTCCCCGAGCCCGCGGACGACGAGGCCGCCAAGACTCGGGATTTCCTGGCCAAGTTGCGGGAATTTCTGGACGGCGTCGACGGAAGTGTCATCGAGCGCGACGCCCAAATTCCTGACGAGTATGTGAAAGGTCTTGCCGAATTGGGTTGCTTCGGCATGAAGATCCCATCGGAATACGGCGGGCTCGGCTTGTCACAGGTCGCCTACAACAGGGCGTTGATGTTGGTTTCAACCGTGCATGCCAGCCTCGGTGCGCTGCTGTCTGCTCACCAGTCGATCGGTGTGCCCGAACCGCTCAAGCTCGCCGGCACTGACGAGCAGAAGCAAAAGTTCTTGCCGCGCTGCGCCGCAGGGGCCATATCGGCGTTTCTGCTCACCGAGCCGGATGTGGGCTCCGACCCGGCGCGGCTGGCCTCCACGGCGACCCCGGTCGACGGCGGCGCGGCCTACGAACTAGACGGCGTGAAGCTGTGGACGACCAATGGCGTCGTCGCCGAACTGCTCGTCGTGATGGCCCGGGTGCCTAAGAGCGACGGGCACCGCGGCGGCATCAGTGCGTTCGTCGTCGAAGCCGACTCGCCCGGCATCACCGTCGAGCGGCGCAACAAGTTCATGGGATTGCGCGGCATCGAGAACGGGCTCACCAGACTGCACGCTGTGCGGGTGCCTGCCGAGAATCTCATCGGCAAGGAAGGCGACGGCCTCAAGATCGCGTTGACGACGCTGAACGCCGGACGGCTCTCGATTCCCGCGATTGCGGCCGGCGGCGCGAAATGGTCGCTCAAGATTGCCCGGGAGTGGGCCGGTGAGCGCGTGCAGTGGGGCAAGCCGGTCGGCGAACACGGGGCGGTCGTCGAGAAAATTTCGTTCATGGCCGCAACGAGCTACGCGCTCGAATCGGTGCTGGAGCTGTCAGGTCAGATGGCCGACGAGGGCCGCAACGACATCCGGATCGAGGCGGCGCTGGCCAAACTGTGGTCGAGCGAAATGGCTTGCAAGATCGGCGACGAGCTGCTGCAGATCCGCGGCGGGCGTGGCTACGAAACCGCCGAGTCGCTGGCTGCGCGCGGGGAGCGGGCAGTGCCGGTGGAGCAGGTGGTCCGCGACCAGAGGATCAACCGCATCTTCGAAGGCTCCAGCGAGATCATGCGATTGCTGATTGCCCGCGAGGCCGTCGATGCCCATCTCAGTGCCGCGGGCGACCTCGCGAATCCGAAAGCCGATATCCGCCAGAAGGCGAAAGCGGCGGCCGGCGCGAGTGGGTTCTACGCAAAGTGGTTGCCGCAGTTGGTATTCGGCGAAGGACAACGACCGACGGCGTACCGCGAGTTCGGCAATTTGGCGACGCATCTCCGTTTCGTCGAGCGCTCCGCGCGCAAGCTGGCCCGCAACACCTTCTACGGGATGGCGCGTTGGCAAGCGGCGATGGAGCAAAAGCAGGGATTCCTCGGTCGGGTAGTGGATATCGGCGCCGAGCTGTTCGCGATGGCCGCGGCATGCGTGCGGGCCGAAGCGCAGCGCGTCCAGGATCGGACCCGTGGCGAGCAGTCCTACGAGCTGGCCGACGCGTTTTGTCAGCAGGCCACCCTACGGGTGGAAGCACTGTTCGAAGCCTTGTGGACCAATACCGACGGCGCTGACGCGCAGCTGTCCGCCAACGTCTTGAAAGGGCGCTACATCTGGCTCGAAGAGGGGATAATCGACCAGTCCGAAGGCACCGGACCGTGGATCGCACACTGGGAAGCGGGCGCGTCGACCGAATCCGACCTTGCCCGCCGATTCCTTACCGTGGCGCAGACCTGATCAGGGGCTACTTCTGCCGGGCGTTATCGAGCACTCGCATCGATCCGGCGGTGCGCCGACGTTCGTCGGCGGTTGCGGATTGCCGTGGCCGGTCCGGGGCGACGTGCAACAGGTTTCGCGACGTCTATTCGACCCGGTCGCTGGACGACGCCGCGAAACCTTTCTTCGGTAGCGGTTTCAGGTGTGTCGTCGGAGGAGGCGGCAAGGAACCGGTCCGGGAGAGCCAGTTTGGCGATCGTCCGCAACACCAGTAGGTATTGGCGCGCCAGCGGGCCCGTGGTGTATGGCAGCTCATACTTCGCGCAGACCTCCTGCACCCGCTCGGCGATCTGCGCGTAGCGATTGCTGGGCAGATCAGGATAGAGATGGTGTTCGATCTGGTAACAGAGATTTCCGCTCATGAACGCCATCACCGGCCCGGCATGAAAATTGGCACTACCCAACATTTGTCGCAGATACCACTGCGCCTTGGTCTCATCCTCCAGGGCTTCAGGGGTGAATTTCTCAGCCCCGTCAGCGAAGTGACCGCAACAGATCACGGTGTAAGCCCACAAATTTCGCAGCAGGTTGGCTAGCACGTTCCCGAAAAGGACCCGACGCCAACGCCGCCCGGCGAGTGCAGGAATCAGCAGGAAATCTTTTCCTATCTGGCGAGTGATTTTGTGGCGCAGAGCTCGGGTGTGGGCAGCTCTTTCGGCGTCGGTATCCGCGCGATCTTGTTCAGAGTACAGACCGTGCAATGCGATTCCCCATTCAAACGCAAACGCCAGCAATAGATGTCGCAGCGGCTGCAACAGATTGCTCGGCCTCCATGGTTGGTCACCGGTGACGCGCATGACGCCGTAACCGAGGTCGTCGTCGACGCCGACAACGTTGGTGAACATGTGATGGCGGTAGTTGTGCGAGTACCTCCATTGAGAGGACAGCCCGGCCATGTCCCACTCCCAGGTGGTGGAATGAATTTCGGGATCGTTCATCCAATCCCATTGACCGTGGCCGATATTGTGGCCCAGCTCCATGTTCTCGATGCTCTTGGCCGCGGCCAGCGCGCAAGTTCCGACCGCCCATCCGGCCCGGGTTCGGCTGGCGCCGATCACGACACGGGCGCCCAGATCGAGGCAGCGTTGAACAGCGATGGTGCGCTGGATATACGTCCGGTCGTTCGCGCCAAGCGAATCTTCGATGTCGCGACGGATCGCGTCCAATTCGACGGCAAGTGCTTCGACATCCGCGGCGCTCAGGTGGGCGTATTCACTTACGTCCGAGATGGCCATGAGTTCTCACTGGTCGATCGACGGAGTGGCGCGCGGGGAATGGTGTGGTGGTTGGCGCCGGCGTGCCGGCGACGTCCGCCTTGGATGCGTTCGCATCGTGAACTTTCTAGCGAAGATCACTGAGGTGCCCGGTAGCGAGCGGCCGCTCTCACGCTGTCGCTGCAGGGGACGGCGTTTTCGGGCCGGCTGGATTGTCAACCAAAGCCAGTCTACCGGGGGTGGGTGTTCGGGACGGAAATGCTGCGGGCACAGTGAAAATCAACCACACTGAGGACTACCGGACGTTTGGGTACTCTCACATGTTTTCGGAACGCGCTCATCGACGGTCATCAGAAACTGCGATATCAGGTATTCGGCCAACACGCGCACTTTCATTGAGGGTCGGATCCGCTGATGCCGTCGGTCAGGGCCGGAGGACGATCTTCACCGCGCCGTCATCCTTCTTCTGGAAGATGTCGTAGGCGCGCGGCGCCTCGGCCAGCGGCAGAATGTGGGTGGCGAAGCTGTCGACGCCTAGCGGGTCCTCGTCG
>NZ_DATNJW010000299.1:0-6958 GCF_035603715.1 Mycobacterium sp.
ATGACGACGATCACCAGCATGATCACCCGCAGACCGCGGGTGATGATCCATACACCGATTTCGCCGTGCCAGAAGTCGTGCCAGCGCTGCGCGGTGCTTGTCGCTAGATACGTGTTTTTAGTCGTCATCTTTTCTGTTACGCCACCGGATTCCCGCTTCCAGGAATCCGTCGATGTCTCCGTCGAGAACGGCCGCCGGGTTGCCCACTTCGTACTCGGTACGCAGGTCCTTGACCATCTGATACGGGTGCAGCACGTAGGACCGCATCTGGTTACCCCAGCTGCTGCCGCCATCACCCTTTAATGCGTCGAGCTCGGCACGTTCTTCTAAACGCTTGCGTTCCAACAACTTTGCCTGAAGGACCCGCATCGCCGCAACTTTGTTCTGCAGCTGGGACTTCTCGTTCTGGCAAGTCACGACGATACCCGTCGGGATATGCGTCAAGCGAACCGCAGAGTCGGTGGTGTTCACCGACTGACCGCCAGGACCACTGGAACGGTACACGTCGACCCGCAGATCACCCTCGGGTATCTCGATGTGATCGGTCGTCTCCACCACCGGCAGCACCTCGACTTCGGCGAACGACGTCTGCCGTCGGTTCTGGTTGTCGAACGGACTGATCCGCACCAGCCGGTGAGTGCCCTGTTCGACCGACAGCGTGCCGTAGGCATAGGGAGCGTGCACGGCGAAGGTGGCGCTCTTGATCCCGGCCTCTTCGGCATAAGACGTGTCGAACACCTCGACGGGGTATTTGTGTTGCTCGGCCCACCGGATATACATCCGCATCAGCATCTCTGCCCAGTCGGCAGCGTCCACACCCCCGGCGCCGGAGCGGATGTTGAGTAACGCTTCCCGCTCGTCGTACTCGCCGGAGAGCAGCGTTCGCACTTCCATCGCCTCGATGTCGACGTGCAACGCCTTGAGCTCCGCGTCGGCCTCGGCCTCGGCGTCTGCGGCGTTCTCTTCGGCGGCCAGTTCATAGAGCACCGGCAGGTCGTCGAGCCGTTGGCGCAGGCCTTCCACACGCCGCAACTCGCCCTGGGTGTGGGAAAGCTCGCTGGTGACGCGCTGCGCGCGGGCCTGGTCGTCCCACAAATTCGGATCGGCCGCCTCGTGCTCGAGCTTCTCGATCCGGCTGCGCAGACCGTCGACGTCGAGAACCCGCTCCACCGTGGTCAGCGTGGAGTCGAGTGCTGCGATGTCAGCCTGACGGTCGGGGTCCACGCCTGATCACGTTACCGGCGACAGGCGGCGCGACTGGCCACGGACCGGCAGGGCGGGCGTTTAGCATCGGGGATTATGCGTCCCTACCACGTAGCGATCGTCGGCTCAGGTCCCTCGGGATTCTTCGCCGCGGCCTCGTTGCTCAAAGCCGCCGACTCCGACGACCAACTCGACGTCGCCGTCGACATGCTCGAGATGCTCCCGACGCCGTGGGGTTTGGTGCGCTCCGGGGTCGCTCCCGACCACCCCAAGATCAAGTCGATCAGCAAGCAATTCGAGAAGACCGCCGAGGACGAACGCTTCCGGTTCTTCGGCAACGTCGTGGTGGGCGACCACATCAGCGCGAGCGAGCTGGCCGAGCAGTACGACGCGGTCGTCTACGCGATTGGCGCGCAAGCGGATCGGCCGCTGAACATTCCCGGCGAAGAGCTGCCCGGCAGCGTGGCCGCGGTCGATTTCGTCGGCTGGTACAACGCGCACCCGCACTTCGAGGAGATATCGCCCGACCTGTCCGGCGCGCGGGCCGTGGTCGTCGGGAACGGCAACGTCGCGCTCGACGTCGCGCGCATCCTGGTGACCGAACCCGACGAGCTCGCCCGCACCGACATCGCCGACCACGCGCTGGAGTCGCTGCGGCCCCGCGGCGTCGAAGAAGTGATCGTGATCGGTCGCCGTGGCCCGCTGCAGACCGCGTTCACCACGCTGGAGCTGCGTGAACTCGCAGATCTCGAGAACGTGGACGTAATAGTCGACCCGGCGGACTTCGAGAACATCAGCGAGGACGACGCGGCGGCGGTAGGCAAGGTCTGCAAGCAGAACATCAAGGTGTTGAAGGGCTACGTCGGCCGCGAGCCCAGGCCGGGGCACCGCCGGATCGTGTTCCGCTTCCAGACCTCACCCATCGAGATCGCCGGCGAGGAGCGGGTCGAGAAGATCGTGTTCGGACACAACGAGCTGGTCACCGACGACAGCGGACGGGTGACGGCCAAGGACACCGGGGAGCGCGAAGAGGTGCCCGTCCAATTGGTGGTCCGCTCGGTCGGCTACCGCGGGGTCCCCACGCCCGGGCTGCCGTTCGACGAGAAGAGCGGCACCATTCCCAACAGCGGCGGCCGGATCCACGGCAGTCGCAACGAATATGTGGTCGGCTGGATCAAGCGCGGTCCGTCCGGTGTGATCGGCACCAACAAGAAGGACTCGCAGGACACCATCGACTGCCTGATCGCCGATCTCACCGGCGGCGACGCCGAGTTGGCCGACTTCGGCGCCGACCACGCCGACAAACTCACCGACTGGCTTCACTCCCGCCAGCCCAAGCTGATCACCGACGCGCACTGGAAGCTGATCGACGAGCACGAACGCTCAGCCGGCGAGCCGCACGGCAGGCCGCGCGTCAAGCTGCCGAACGTGACGAAGTTGCTACATATCGGCCACGGCTGACGGGCCTCAGCCGGCCGGTAGGTCGGGCGGCGCGAAGATCCACCTGTCGGGATTGCGCTGCGAATACACCACCGGCTTCAACTCCCCCACCGTCGGCCAATGCTCGACGTCGGCGGTCATGCGCAGATAGACCGTGTAGTCGCTGACGGTTGGTCCGTCGATGACGCCGGTGATCGTGACGTATTGCTCGCCGAGTGCGTCCGGCCGTGGGCTGACACCGGTGATCAGGAGCGTGCCGCTCAACGAGTCGCCGCTGGCTCGCTGCCGGAATAGCCGCGGAGCCAGCAGGCCGGCCCCGAGCGCGATGAGCAACAGCACCGAAAGGATTTCCCACACGACGCCATGGTAGGTCTGCCGACGGTCAGGCCGATGCCGTCGGATAAACGGGGTGCCAGTGCACCTGGGTGATCCGTTCGGCGAGTTCCTCGCTGCTGCGCCTCGGGGCGACGCCCTCCGCGACGGCTTGCTCCGCGACGGCCTGTGCGATCCGGATCGCGACAGCGGGCGCATCCGACCACGACGGCAGCAGCGGCTGGTTTGGATCGTTCAGGGCCGGCGACGCCTCGCCGAGGGTCGCCGCGGCAACCCGCATCATCTCGTCGGTGACCCGGGTGGCTTGAGCGGCCGTAACGGCGAGTCCCATCGCGGGGAAGATGTAGACGTTATTGCATTGCGCCACAGGGTATTCGATACCGTTGCGCTCCAGCGGGGCGAAGGGCGAACCGGTCGCGATCAATGCTCGCCCGTCGGTCCAATGGTCCAGTTCGACCGGGTGCGCCTCCGCACGACTCGTCGGATTGGAGAGCGGGAAGATGATCGGCCGCTCGGCTTTGCTAGCCATCTCGCGCACGATGGCTTCGGTGAATGCGCCAGCAGCGGTGGACAATCCGAGCAGCACACCGACGTCGACATTGTGTATGACGTCAGCGAGCTGAGCCGGCCCCGCCAGCCCCCAGTCCGCGACTCGCCCGGCGGGTTGCGCGAAATCGCGCTGGGCGTCCGACAGATCGTGGCGGTCATCGGTGAGCAGGCCCACCACGTCGACAACCCAGATCCGTTCTGTGGCGGCCTGTTCGGACAGGCCCTCGGTCACCATCTCGCGGCGGATCATGTCGAGGACGCCGATGCCGGCTGACCCGGCCCCCAGCATGACGATGTTCTGCTGCGACAGCGGCAGGCCGGCGACCTTCGCGGCGCCATGTAGGGCACCGACGGCAACGGCGGCTGTGCCCTGAATGTCGTCGTTGAAGGTGAGCAACTTGTCACGGTAGCGGGCGAGGATGGGCAGCGCGTGCACGGTGGCGAAGTCTTCCCACTGCAACAGCACGTCGGGGAGTTGCTTCTGCACTGCGGCTACGAAGCGGTCGATGAATGCGTAGTACTCGTCATCCTCGATGCGGCGGTGGCGCCAGCCAAGGTATTGGGGGTCTTGCAGGAGCTCGACGTTATCGGTGCCCACGTCGAGCACGATCGGCAGCGTTCGGGCGGGGTCGATACCCCCGATCAGCGTGTACAGCGACAACTTGCCGATCGGAATGCCCATGCCGCCGATGCCTTGGTCGCCCAGGCCGAGGATGCGCTGCCCGTCGGTTACCACGATCACATCGACGTCATGCTGGGGCCGGTTTTGCAGCACCTCGTCCAGGCAGTCCCGTTCCGGGTAGGAAACGAACAATCCCCTTGGGCGCCGGTAGATCTCGCTGAAACGCTGGCAGGCCTCGCCGACGGTAGGGGTGTACACGATCGGCAGGGACTCGGGAATGTGGTCCTGCAGCACACGGTAGAACAGCGTCTCGTTGCGGTCTTGCAGCGCACGCAGATAAATATGCTTGTCGAGATCGTCGCGGCGGGTGGAGAACTCGTGCCAGCAATGCGCCGCTTGCTCGTCCAGCGTCTTCACCGCCGTCGGCAGCAGGCCCAGCAGGCCTTTCTCGCGACGCTCGGCCTCCGAAAAGGCCGTGCCCTTGGTCGTCAATGCATCGAAAAGGGCTGCCTGCCCTCGCTTTTCGTCAGCCATCGTGGGTATCCCTCCTGGAGGCAGATTCGCGGCGCACTCGCTCTGCTGGATTCACGCTCATCACGCATAGATCATCCTCTGCCCAGGTAGTCCGTGGTATCAACGCAGAGGTGCAATTCCGGTGAAAGTAGGTCAGATGAGTCGTGACGATCTTGCGGTGGCATTGGCGCTGGCCGACCAGGCGGACGCGGTCACGCTGGACCGCTTTGGGGCCGTCGATCTGCGGGTCGACACCAAACCGGACCTGACGCCGGTCAGCGACGCCGATCACGCGGTCGAGACGGGCTTGCGAGCCACCCTTGCCCGCGCTCGGCCGGACGATGCCATCCTCGGCGAAGAGTTCGGCGGCACAACCACTTTGACCGGGCGACAGTGGATCGTCGATCCGATCGACGGCACCAAGAACTTCGTGCGCGGCGTGCCGGTGTGGGCCAGCCTGATCGCGCTGCTCGACGACGGCGTGCCGCAGGTCGGGGTCGTCAGCGCGCCTGCGCTGCATCGGCGTTGGTGGGCCTCCACCGGTGCTGGCGCGTTCGTGGCAGTCGGCGACACCGCGGTCCGCCGACTCTCGGTCTCCTCAGTGGCGCAACTGAACTCCGCCAGTTTGTCGTTCTCCAGCCTGTCCGGATGGAACGATCTCGGTCTGCGGGACCGCTTCCTGGACCTCACTGATCACGTGTGGCGGGTCCGCGCGTTCGGCGACTTCTTGTCCTACTGCTTTGTGGCCGAAGGAGCGGTCGACATCGCCGCCGAACCGGAAGTGTCGGTGTGGGACCTGGCGCCGCTGGACATTCTGGTGCGCGAGGCGGGCGGGACGTTCACCAGCCTGGACGGCAGCGCCGGCCCGCACGGCGGCAGCGCGGTGGCGACCAACGCCCTGCTGCACGACCAGGTCTTGGCCCGACTGACCGCCACATAGTCCAACCTGTGAACTAGTTAACAATTGCCTGTATCTTACTCTGGAGTAAGATACAGTTGATCGCACTGCCCCAACGACCGAGGCTGCCGTCAATGACAAACACTGTCACCTCCGCAAATGGCTCCCATAACGGCTCGAAGCCGCGTCCCAAGCGCGCCGGCAAAAAGTCCGCCATCGGCGAGCACAAGCACAAGCGCACTGGCATCGACGTGGCGTTGGGCCTGCTCACGCCGCTCGTCGGCCAGGAATTCCTGGACAAGTACGGCCTGCGCGATCCGCTGAATCGGACGCTGCGTTACGGCACCAAGACGATCTTCTCCACCGCCGGAGCGACCGGCCGCCAGTTCAAGCGCGTCCAGAACCTGCGCGGCGGACCCACCCGGCTGAAGACCAGCGGCAAGGACTACTACGACCTGACACCCGACGACGATCAGAAACTCATCGTCGAGACGGTTGAGGAATTCGCCGCCGAGGTCCTGCGTCCGGCAGCGCACGACGCCGACGCGGCGATCACCTATCCCCCGGACCTGGTCAAGAAGGCCGCTGAGTTGGGAATCACCGCGATCAACATTCCCGAGGACTTCGACGGCATCGCCGCGGAGCGCTCCAGCGTGACCAATGTGCTGGTCGCTGAGGCGCTCGCCTACGGCGACATGGGGTTGGCGCTGCCAATCCTGGCGCCGGCCGGCGTCGCCGCAGCGCTGACCCACTGGGGCAGCGCCGGTCAACAGGCGACGTACCTCCAGGAGTTCGCCGGCGAGAATGTTCCGCAAGCGTGCTTGGCCATCGCCGAGCCGCAGCCGCTGTTCGATCCGACCGCGCTGAAGACCACCGCGGTCCGCACCCCGAGCGGGTACCGGCTACACGGCGTCAAGTCTCTGGTCCCGGCGGCGGCCGATGCCGAATTGTTCATTGTCGCAGCCCAACTCAACGGCAAGCCGGCTCTGTTCATCGTCGAATCCTCGAGCGACGGCCTGACCGTCAGGGCCGACCCGAGCATGGGCATTCGCGCGGCCGCGCTGGGCCGCGTCGAGCTCGACAACGTCTCGGTGCCGCTGAGCGCGCGGCTCGGCGAGGACGATGCCACCGATGCCGACTACTCCGAGGCGATCGCGCTGTCCCGGCTGGGCTGGGCCGCGCTCGCGGTCGGCACGTCGCACGCCGTGCTCGACTACGTCATCCCGTATGTGAAGGAGCGCGAGGCATTCGGCGAGCCGATCGCTCATCGGCAGTCCGTCGCGTTCATGTGCGCCAACATCGCCATCGAACTCGATGGGCTGCGGTTGGTCACCTGGCGCGGTGCGGCGCGGGCCGAGCAGGGCCTGTCGTTCTGCCGCGAAGCCGCGTTGGCCAAGCGG